>NZ_JBFAOH010000053.1:0-33847 GCF_040675175.1 Nonomuraea sp. NPDC049649 | reverse complement strand
TGATACAAATGTGACAGTTGATGCTATTGCTGCTTAAATAGCACCAGATCGCAGAGTGGCTTCATTCTCATACACCACGATCTTGGACGCGGCCCGGCCGTCCTCGGCGGCCGAGGTGTATGGGGTCCTGGCTCGGTTCTGTCATAACCTGCCGCCGTTACCCCGGTACGTGGATGCCGCCGCGTTCGACCCCGCTCGTGCGTACGCGTCCGTGCTGGGCCGTGTTCACCCCTCTTCGGGTGGGATGTACGTGACGGATCCGCCCTGATCACCCAGTTCAGGAGGAGACGCGAGGCTGGGCAGGAACCGGTGGCCCGACAGCCGGACCACCACCGCCCCGCCGAGCAGGAGCGCGTCCCGGTCACCCACGATGATCTCCGTCCCCGGCTTCAGGCGGCTCTCCCGGGGAGCGTTGCCGCGCCTGATCGTGGTCCCGTTGCTGGAGCCGAGGTCGACCGCGGTGAGGCGTGCCTGCACCCCCGTCAGCTGCAGTTTCACGTGCTGACGGCTCACCTGGGCACGAGCGCGCGGAGAGGGGAGCCCGCCCGCGCCGAGGTTGATCCCGTACGAGAGACGCCCCCGCCCGACGACGACCGCGACCCCCTCGCTGATCGGAAAGCGGACGATCTCCCCACCGGCCCGGTCGGCGACCACGATCATCCGGGTGATGCCGCGCGGCCCGGCCTCCTCCAGCGGACGGCCGCAGGACGGGCAGCGCACCGAGCCGTCCTCATCGACCCGCGGCCAGCACGTCAGCCGGTCCGGCGACGCCATCGCCTCGACGCAGGAGCGCCCGGTGCAGCGCCACTCGGACCGCAGCACCCGCCGGTGCGCCCCCTTGCCGATGTTGATGCGGTACGCGAAACCGAGCTCCTTGGCTTCTTCGTGCCGCGACTTCACCTGCTCGGGCACCTCGCGGATGCCGCTCGGCACGAGCTGGAGGCCGTCCGCGCCGTACTCGCAGCTCAGGAACCGGTCGGCGGCGCCCGCTATCCACGGGTGCGCGCGCCGGTGGTCGATGAACCGGTCGGCGCTGATGACGTGCAGGCCCTTGTCACGGGCGAGTTCGAGAATTTCGGGATCCGCGTGCGGCACCAGCCGCAGTTCGCCTGATTCCACCAGCTTTCGCAGCCGAGGCTTATCGGATTCCGGCAGGGTGTATTCGAGTGAAAGATCGCCGATGAGCGTCAGCGCGGCCGGTCCGTACTGGCGATCCCAGCATTCGCGTATCAATGCCAGTCGTGACAGCAGCGGTTCATGTCTGCCGACCGGAGGTATTCTCGACGACCAGCAGACATTGGCCACGTCGACGACGGCACCCGCGGTTCTCATCGGTCACCTCTTTCCTGGACGAATATCCGATGGTGAGGCTAGGACCGCAAGTCTCGGCCTGTTAGGAGAAAAGCAGAATTCGCGGATATGCCCCGCTTGACACCCCGTTCCACCTCTCTCCTACCATGTACATATGAACAGCTCTTCAGATGAGAACGTGTTGATCATCGACGGGTGCACCGTCAGGGTGGTCGACGGCGACCGGGTGACCGCCGTGCGCGAGCGGATGCCCTCAGCCGAGGACGTGGCCGACACCGCCGACGTCTTCGGCCTGCTGTCGGACCCCAACCGGCTGCGCCTGCTGGTCGCGCTGCTGGACGGAGAGCTGTGCGTGTGCGACCTGGCGGCGGTGACCGGGCAGAGCGAATCGGCCGTATCCCACGCGCTGCGGCTGCTGCGCGCGCACCGTATCGTAGCCGCGCGCCGGTCCGGCCGGATGGCGTACTACCGGCTGGAGGATCCGCACGTGCGGATGCTGCTGGACCTGGCGCTCCTCCACACCGGGCACACCGCGGCCATGCATCCAGAACGCGACGGGAGGGAGTAATGGGAGTCGGGCACGGGCACGGGCACGCGGGCGGCCGCCACCGCTGGCGGCTGGCCGTCTCGTTCGTCCTGATCGGCGCCTTCTTCCTGGTCGAGCTCGCGTACGGGCTCATCTCCGGCTCGCTGGCGCTGCTGTCGGACGCCGGCCACATGGCGGCCGACGTGGTCACCCTCGGCGCGGCGCTGGTCGCCACCAGGATCGCCACCCGCCCCGACACCACCGG
The DNA here is from genome assembly GCF_040675175.1 of Nonomuraea sp. NPDC049649. NCBI lineage: Bacteria > Bacillati > Actinomycetota > Actinomycetes > Streptosporangiales > Streptosporangiaceae > Nonomuraea > Nonomuraea sp. NPDC049649. Next base: position 31,745 of record NZ_JBFAOH010000053.1, on the reverse strand, counting down.
CCGGCGCAGCTACGGCTCCTACCGGGCCGAGGTGTTCGCCTCCCTGCTGGCCGTGGTGCTGATGCTCGTCGTCTCCGTCTACGTGGTCGCGGAGGCGATCGGCCGGATCGGCACGCCCGCCGAGGTAGCCTCCGGGCCGATGCTGTTCGTCGGCGCGCTCGGCCTGGCCGTCAACCTGGTCGCGCTGATGCTGCTGCGTTCCGGCGCCGCCGAGAGCCTCAACGTCAAAGGCGCCTATCTGGAGGTCGTGGCCGACACCGCGGGCTCCGTCGGCGTCATCGTCGCCGGCTGGCTGGTGGCCACCACCGGCGCGTCCATCTGGGACACCGTGATCGCCCTGGCCATCGGCGTCTTCGTCGCCGTCCGGGCCGTCCTGCTCGGCCGCCAGGTCTTCGCCGTGCTGGGACAGCACGTGCCCGAGGGGATCGACCCCGTCGCGGTGGCCGAGGACCTGGCCGCCATCAAGGGCGTCCACGACGTGCACGACCTGCACCTGTGGACGCTGACCTCCGGCATGAACGTCGCCACCGCCCACCTGGTCACCGCCGACCTGAACGACAACCACGCGGTGCTGGACCAGGCGCGCGACCTGCTGCTCCAGCGGCACGGCGTCGCCCACGCCACCCTCCAGGTCGAACCCATCGACCACAGCGGCTGCGACGAGCTGGGCTGGTGACCGCTGAACTTCCCCGGCCGGGGTGCGTATCTCCTGTGGAAGAGCTCTGCCCTCGTACCCGGGACTCGACCATGACGCATCACCTCGGCAAGCTGTTCGGCGCCGCGCTTCTCGGCACGCTCCTCACCGCCTGCTCCCCACCGGCGGCCGGGGACCCGCAGGCGGCTCAGCACGGGAATCAGCACGGCGGTCAACACGGTCAGCACGCTGGCCACCACGGGGCTCCACCGGCCCCCGGGAAGACGGCGACCGTCGCGAGCATCGACCAGCTCGGCGCCGCGCTCGGCTGCCCCGGCCCCAAGCTGCAGATCGACGCGGCGGAGCTGCGGCAGGCCGCCTGCAAGACCTCCACCGGCCACTCCATCCTGGTCACCTTCACCACGGGCAAGAACCAGCGCGACTGGCTCGACGCCGCCCAGCCGTACGGCGGCACCTACCTGGTGGGCGACCGCTGGGTGGTCGTCTCCGAGCCGCCCGTGCTGGAAGGGCTGCGCGCCCAGCTCGGCGGCCGGATCGAATCGGGTGACCAGCACCATTGACCCGCCTATGAAACGCACACCGACACATCGAGCTGAAAAGATGGAAGCATGGCCCCGGCTCTCCGTATGATCCGCGCGGCCGCGTTCGCCGCGGTTTGCGTCGTGGTCTCGGCCGCCGGTCACCGGGTTGCCGGAGGCGGCGCGATCTCGGCGTCCGCGCTCGCGATCAGCCTGGTGGTGACCTTCGCCCTCGCCCTCGCCTGCAACAGGCGCGAACGCACCCGCGGGGCCGTGCTCACCGCGACCACGTTCACCCAGGTCGTCCTGCACCTGACGTTCTCGCTGGTGGCGCCGGGGAGCGTGCTCGCCCCCGGTCACGGCCACATGAACGCCGGCATGACGCTGGTCCACCTCACCCTCGCGCTGCTGAGCGGCTGGTGGCTGCACCAGGGCGAGAGCGTCGTGTGGGCGATGCTGCGGCTGTGGGGCGTCGCGCCGCTCCGGCTGCTGCTCCTGGTGGCGGCCTCGCCCGTACAGGTTCCCCGGCGGGTGCGGCCGGTTCCGTCCGCGCGCCACAGCGGGCCCCGGCGTTCCCTGGAGTTCACGGCGGCGGTGCACCGGCGCGGCCCGCCCGGGCTCGCCCGCGCCGGCTGACGCCCACGTCCCCCGGCGCTCCGTGGTCATCAGGTGCGCGCGCCGTCACAGCCGCGCGCACGCCGGTGTACCCGGCTGAGGGCCGGGTCTTCATCTTTGGAGTCGCACGATGGCGATCGCGCCGCGTTCCATCCTGGTCGCTCTGCTGAGCGGCCTGCTGGTGGTGTTCCTCGCCCCTGCCGCCCTGGCTCACGACCGGCTCGTGGGCAGCACTCCGGCCGAGGGCGCCACCGTCACCTCGCTCGACGAGATCGAGCTGGAGTTCTCCGCCCGCGTCCGGATGCCCGTCGTCGCCCTGCGCGACGCGGACGACACCCAGCTGAACCTGGGCAAGCCGAAGGCCGAGGGCAAGTTCGTCCGCGTGGAGGTGCCCGAGCCGCTGGCGGCCGGGAAGTACGTCATCGCCTGGCGGGTGGTGTCCTCCGACGGTCACCCGATCCAGGGCGAGATCCCCTTCACCGCGAAGGGCGAGCCGACGCCCACCCCCGAAGCCGAGGAAGATTCGGCCGCTCCCTCCGCCGAGCCCAGCGAGGCCGCCACGTCGGCCGCGCCGGTCGAGGAGACTCCGGACGCCTCCCCGGTGTCGGCGGAGAGTGAGGGCCTGCCCGGCTGGGTCTGGATCGCCGCGGCGGTGCTCGCCCTGCTGGGCGTCGGCACCTTCGTGGCCGGCCGGAAGGGTTCGGCGAAGAAGTCCGGGTAAACCGGGACCGAAAAGGCTTGGCCGAGGAGTCCGCGTTGGCGTTCAGCGCCCAACCAGCTCCTCGGCCGGCGCCCACGAGGACCTCCGCCCGCTCGGCCAGGTCCATCGCCCACTCCAGGCCACCCGTTCCGCGATGCCCGCCGTGCGGCGCGAGCACCGCCGGCAGGATTTGGGCGCGCTCACCGGACGCACCTCTTCCAGCTTCCGAACGGCCCTCGGCTCCTAGTCGATCCTCCTGTGACTCTTGACGCACCCTCGGGGCAAGTATACAAACGTTCATACATTAAATGAGGAGGCGACCGTGACCACGTATCGGACGGACCGGATGTCTCGGCGAGGATTTCTGGCGGGCACCGCGTCCGTCACCGCGCTCGGCATGCTGGGCTTGGGGACCGCGGCGTGCGGAAGTTCGACGGCCGGCGGCCAGGCGACGGCCCGAATCGGGTGGGTGGAGCCCAAGACCGGCCGGCTCGCCGCCGCGTACAAGCCGATCTACGTCGGTGCGAGGCTCGCCCTGGAGAACCTGGAGGCGGACGGTGGTCTGCTCGGGCAGCCGGTTCAGGTCACCGAGGAGGACGACAAGGGGAGCCCGGCCAGCCAGCCGGCCGTGGCGCAACGGCTGATCCGTGAGAAGCCGACGTTCGTGGTCGGGCCCACCGGGAGCTCGCAGGTCCTGGCGTCGGTGACGGCCCTCGCCCGGGCGAAGCTGATCCAGTCGGCCTGGGGCGGCGCGGAACTGCTCGGGGACGGCGACCGCTTCCCCTACCACTACCAGCTCGTGTACAACACCACCCAGCAGGCCAGGGTGGCTGCGCGTTTCCTGTACGAGGTCCGCGGGCTCCGGAAGATCGGCATCATCGCGGAGAACTCCGAGTTCGGCACGTCGATCAGGGACGCGGTCGTCCAGACTCTGCGCGACTCCTACTCCGCCGAACCGGTAGCGGTCGAGGTGTTCGAGGTGGACGCCTCCGACATGACGCCGTTCGTACGCAACCTGGAACGGGCCGGGGTGGACGGCCTCGGCCTGTTCACCGGCCAACCGCAGGCGACCATCCTGATCCTGCGGGCGATGACGGCGAGCGACTTCCACCCGGTGATCGTCTCGCACGACCTCAACTACATCGAGGCGCTCGAGGAGTTCCCCCGCCCGCTGCTCGACGGGTTCTTCGGCACCACCTACCGCGGGCTCACCTACACCGGCGACGAGGAGCCCTCCGCCGAGGTGCGTGCGCTGGTCGAGCGGATCAACAAGCATCCCGACACCGCCGGTCTCGGCTACTCGGCGGTGACCAGCCCCTACTACGACTACATGATGCTGATGGCCAAGGTGATCGAGGAGACCAAGAGCCTCGACCCGGCGACGCTCAAGGCCGCGCTCGACCAGGTCGACGGCTATCAGGGTGTCCGGGCGAAGGTGTCGTTCACCCCGAAACGGCACTCCGGGATCGCCGATGAGGACATCACGGTGGGCACCCTCATGTCGGCGAAGGAGCCGCAGAGCCTGGGCGGAGTCCTCCGGCGGCGCGCGGATGGGGTGTGACCGGCCGATGATCGCCGACATCCTGGTCGCGGGTCTCGTCTTCGGCAGCCTCTACGGCCTGGTCGCCGTGGGATTCAACGTTCTGCACCGGCCGACGAACGTGGTGAACTTCGCCCAGGGCGAGCTCATCATGATCGGTGCGATGCTGATGGCGGCGACCCCGATCGGCGGGCTTCCCTGGGGGATCGCCGCCGTCTGCGTGATGGCGATCGTCGCGCTCGTGGCGCTGGTCGAGGAGCGGGTCGCCGTGACTCCGGTGCTGCGCAGGTCGTCCCACGCCGTCGGCTGGGTGATCACCACGCTGGCGTTCTCGCTGCTGCTCGTGGAGGCCGCCGGGCGGCTGTGGACAGACCAGCCGAGCACCGTCGTGCCCCCTTGGCCGCTGTCCATCCGGGTTCATGAGGTGCTGGGCATCCGGTTCTCCAGTTACCAGGTCGCCGTCGTGGTCGTCGCCGTCGCCGTGGTGGCCCTGCTCGGAGTCCTGGATCGTTCCCGGCTCGGCACCGCGTTGCGGGCGGTGGCCGCCGACCGGGACGGCGCCCGGCTGCGCGGCATCGACCCGACGGCGCTCACCCGCCGTTCCTTCCTGCTCGGCGGTGCGCTCGCGGGGCTCACCGGGGTTCTGGCGGCGCCGCTGCTGCTGGCCTCGGTGACGATGGGGCTGGCTCTACTGATCAAGGGCTTCGCCGCCCTGGCGGTCGGCGGGATCGGCGACAACCGCGGCGTGCTGGTGGCGGGCTGGATGCTCGGCGTCATCGAGGCCGCGGGCGCCGTCTTCGCCTCGCCCGGTTTGCAGTCCGTCGTCCTGTTCGCGGCTATGCTGCTCATCCTGCTGATCCGGCCCAACGGCCTGCGTGGTCTGGCGGTGCAACGTCATGTCTGAAGCTCGCGCAAGACGGTCCGGCACCGTGCGGCGCGCGGCCCCGTGGCTCGCCCTCGTGGCGGCCGCCGCCGCCCTGCCGCTGCTGAGCGTCGATCCGACGATCACCTACCTGGCCACCACCGCCGGGATCTACGTGCTGGTCGGCACCGGGCTGAACCTCATGTTCGGCTACACCGGCCAGGTCTCGCTCGGGCAGGGCGCGCTGGTCGCCGTCGGCGCCTACACCACGGGCATCCTCATGGCCGACCACGGCTGGACGTTCTGGGCGGCGGCCCCGGTGGCGGTGGCGGTATCCGTGGGGGCGGGGACCCTGATGGCCCTGCCCGCCTTCCGGCTTTCGTCCTGGTACATCGCCCTGGTCACGCTCGGCGCGGCGATGGCGGCGCGCAGCCTCCTGGTGGAGTTCGAGGGGTTGACCGGCGGCTGGTCGGGGTTGGTCGGCATACCCCGGCCGGCCGTCGGGTCCTGGGAGCTCGGGGAACGGGACATCCTCTGGCTGGTCCTGGCCGTCAACGTCATGCTGTTCGTCATGGTCCGCGCCATCGTCGACTCCCGCCTGGGCCGCGGCATGATGGCCGTCCGCGACGCCCCGGAGATGGCGCAGAGCGTCGGCGTCGCGCCCGCCCGGATGAAGCTCTTCGCCTTCGCCTGCGGCGGCGCCACCGCCGGGCTGGGCGGGGCGCTGCTGGCCGTCCACCACGGGCTGGTCACCCCGGACGACTTCACCCTCGACTTCTCCATCTTCTTCCTGCTGGTGGTCATCATCGGCGGTGCGGCGCGGCTGGCGGGCCCGATCATCGGCACCCTGCTGTTCTTCGTCCTCCCCGAACTGCTCACCGGCCTGGCGGAGTGGCGCGGGCTCATCTACGGCGCGGCGCTGCTCGTACTCATGGTGTACGCGCCACAGGGCATCGCCGGGACGTGGGCGCGGCTACGGACACGCCGCGGGGCCTCCGGCGCCCCTGACACCTCCGGCGCTTCCGGCGCTTCCAGCGCGGACGTCCCGGTCGAGGCCGGGCCGCCGCGGGGGAAGCCGCTCGGCGTCCGGCTGGTCGGTGTCCGCAAGTCGTTCGGCGGGGTGCACGCCCTGCAGGGCATCGACCTCACCGTCGAGCCGGGCACGGTCCACGCGATCGTCGGGCCCAACGGTTCGGGCAAGACGACCCTGCTCAACGTGATCAGCCGGCTGCTGCCGCAGGACGGGGGGCAGGTCATGCTCGACGCCGAGGACGTCAGCCGGGCCTCCGCCGAGCGGCTCGCCCGCCGCGGCGTGGCGCGCGTCTTCCAGACCCCGCGGCTGCTGGGCGCGTCGAGCCTGCGGGACAACGTCCTGCTCGGCGCCTACACACGGGAGCGGGCGGGCGGGCCGGCGACCATCCTGCGGCTGCCCTGGGCCCGCCGCGAGCAGGCCGAGCTCTCGGCGGAGGCCGAGCGGCTCCTGGCCGGTCAGGGACTGGCCGGACGGGCGGCCGAGGAAGCCGCCGCGCTGCCTCACGGTGAGCAGCGGCTGCTGGAGGTGGCACGGGCGTTGATGGCCCGTCCGCGCCTGCTGCTGATGGACGAACCCGCGGCCGGGCTCACGCCGCGGGAGCTGGAGTCGCTGGGCCGCCTGATCCGGGCGATCCGCGACACCGGCACCACGGTGATCCTGGTGGAGCATCACATCGAACTCGTCGCGAGCGTCGCCGACGTGGTGACCGTCCTGGACCGGGGCCGGCTGGTGACGTCGGGGCCGCCGCAGGAGGCCCTCGGTGACGCACGGGTCGTGGAAGTGTACTTGGGGGCACCCGCATGACAGCACAGGGCGACGAACTGATCTCCGTGTCCGCGCTGAGCTCGGGCTACGGCGCGGTGCCGGTCGTCCGCTCGGTGGACTTCACCGTGAGGACGGGCGAGATCTTCGCGGTGGTCGGCGGAAACGGGGCCGGGAAGACCACCCTGCTCAGCACCATCTCGGGGCTGCTGCGCCCCACGTCGGGGTCGGTCCGGTTCGCGGGCACCGACATCACCGGGTGGAGCCCCGAGCGCATCGCGGCGCACGGCCTGGTCCACGTCCCCGAGGGCAGACGCCTGTTCACCGGGCTGACGGTGGCCGAGCACCTGCGGCTCGGGCTCTGGAACGTCCCCGGCGGGCGCCGGCTCGAACGGGAGCGGACGGAACAGGTCGTCGACCTGTTCCCGGTGCTGGGCGAGCGGATGGACGCCTACGCCGAGGTGCTCAGCGGCGGAGAGCAGCAGATGCTCGCCATCGGTCAGGCGCTGATGCGCGAACCTCGGGTCCTGCTGCTCGACGAACCGTCCATCGGGCTGGCTCCCGTGATCATTCAGCGGGTGTTCGCGGTGGTGGACCGGCTGCGGGCGCGGAATCTGACGGTGATCCTGGTGGAGCAGCGCGTCGGCCAGGCGCTGGCGCTCGCGGACCGGGGACTGGTGATGCGGCACGGACAGGTGGAGGCGACCGGGTCCGCCGCAGAGCTGGCGGAGGACCCCGCGCTGCGGGTCGCGTACCTGGGCGTGTCCGGTGACCGGCGGATCAAGGAGTGACATGAGCGGTGAATGGTGGGGCGCGGTGCCCGAGGCAGCGGACTGTGTGGTCGGGGAGTTGCTCATCCGCCGGGCCGCGGAGCATCCGGACCGGGTGTACGCGGTCTTCGAGGACGGGACACGGTGGACGTACGCCGACACCCTGGCCGAGGCCGAGCGGGTCGCCGCCGGGCTGCACGGCCTGGGTGCGCGTCCGGGTGACATGGTGGTCTCCTGGCTGCCCAACGGACCCGACGCCCTGCGCGTCTGGTTCGGGGTGAACCTGCTCGGCTGTACGCTCGTCCCGCTCAACACCGCCTACCGGGGCGGACTGCTCGAACACGCGATCCGGCTGTCCGGAGCGCGGGTGGCGGTCGTCCACGCCGAGCTGGCCGGGCGGCTGGACGAGATCGACACCGGTGCGCTGGAACGGGTGGTGGTCCTCGGAGCGGACGACGCCCGGCCGGGCCGCCCGGTCGCCGCGCCGAGGCCGGAGGTGCTGGGACCGGAGACGCTGGCCACGCCGGCCCCGGGATTCCGCCCGGAATCGCCGCACGCGCCGTGGGACCCGTACGCGGTGATCCTGACGTCGGGGACGACCGGGCCGTCGAAAGGCGTCCTGTGCTCGTACGTACAGCTCGCTGCGTGCGCGCGGGCCGCTTTCGGCGGCTGCTTCGGTGCGGACGACCGCTACATGGTGAACCTCCCGCTGTTCCACGCGGGCGGCACGATCGGCACGTACGCCGCGCTGCTGCTCGGTGGCGGGATCAGTCTGGTCAGCGCGTTCGACACCGAGTCGTTCTGGCCGACCGTACGAGCGACGGGCACCACGCATGTGACGCTGCTCGGCGTGATGGCGACGTTCCTGGCCAAGCGCCCGCCGTCCCACCAGGATCGGGCCCACCCCCTGCGGCACGTCTTCATGATTCCACTGATCGAGGAGAGCGCGGCGTTCGCCGAGCGCTTCGGCGTCGACGTGGTGGCCATGTTCAACATGACAGAGGTCTCGATCCCGATCATCTCCGGCCCCAACCCCGGTGTCCCGGGAACATCCGGCCGGGTGCGGCCGGGCGTGGAGGCGCGGGTCGTGGACGAGCACGATCGGGAGGTGCCCGACGGGGAGGTCGGGGAACTGGTGCTCCGCACGGACCAGCCGTGGGCGATGAACTCCGGCTATCTCGGGATGCCCGAGGCGACGGCACGGGCCTGGCGCAACGGCTGGTTCCATACCGGTGACGCCTTCCGCACGGTGGACGGCGAGTTCTTCTTCGTGGACCGGATGGGCGACACGATCCGGCGCCGCGGCGAGAACATCTCCTCGGCCGAGGTGGAGGTCGAGCTGCTGGCGCATCCGTCGGTCCGTGAGGCCGCCGTGGTCGCCGTGCCGAGCCCCTACGGCGAGGACGACGTGCTCGCCGTGGTCGCCCCCACGGAGGGCGCGACGATCGACCCGGCCGAGCTGTTCCGTTTCCTGATCCCGCGGATGGCGCACTTCATGGTGCCCCGCTACCTGCGCGTGGTCGACGCGCTCCCGCACACCCCGACGAACAAGGTCGAGAAGCATCGGCTGCGCTCGGACGGCGTCACGGCGGACACGGTCGATCGCGAGCGGCTGGGCGTGATCGTCCGCCGGGACCGCATCGGTGGGACACCCGCGGCACGCTGAGCCCTCCGGCCCGCGGGCCGGAGGGCTCAGGGGCCCGGCCGGGCGTCAGGCGTCCGGCGGACCGGCGCCGACGAGTTGCAGGGCGAGGAAGGAGTACTGGTCGGCGAGCTCCCGGGCCGACACCGCGCCCTCCGGGCGGAACCACTGCCCGGCGTTGATGCACATGTCGAGGATGGCCTTGGCGACCACGTCCACCTGAGCCGGGCGCGACGCCCGCGGGTCGCTGAGCCGGAAGCGGCGTGCGGCCAGGCCCCGCTTCAGGGTGCGTTCGAAGATCCGGCGGATCCGCCGCTGGGCGTCCAGAATCTCCTTGGCCTGCTCAGGTGGCAGGTGACGCCATTCGGTCCGGGCGACCAGGCCCTCCACCCGTCGTTCGGTGTGGAAGAGCGTGAGCTCCCGGACCAGCTCGGCCAGCTGCCGGTCGGCCTGATCACCGCCACGCAGCAGCCCTTCTTCCAGCATGCGCTCGGAGTCCTCGTACGCCCGCTTGAGGATCGCGTAGAGCACTTCCTCCTTGGACTCGTAGTGGTTGTAGAGCGAGCCCGCGGTGACGCCGCACGCGGCAGTGATCTTGCGGACGCTGGTAGCGGGAAACCCGTCCTCGTAGAACAGGCGCGCCGCCTCGTCGAGGATCCGCCGGCTCATCGAGGTCGCGGCCGGCGGGTCTTCCGCGGGCGCCTGGGAACGTGTCGTAGCCACGCTTTGACGCTACCACCAACATAAACGTTCATTGACCTCTGAGCGTCGCATGTGGTAAACAAACGTTTATACAGAAGGAGGTCAGATGCGTGAACCGGTGATAGACGTCTGCGAGGTCGTCTACGACACCGAGTGCTGGACTGCCTATCTACGGGCGCTGGCCACCGCCGCGCCACGCTATCTCGTCCTGTTCGCCGGCCGCCTCGCCACCCTCACCGGCCGCGCTCCGGGTGACGTGGCGGCGGAGGCGTCCCGAGACCCGGCAGGCACGGCCGACCGGCTGGCCGCCGTCCTCGGGCACGAGTTCGACATCGACCGCCACGTCGCCGCACTGGCCGAAACCGGCGTCTCCCATCAGGTCCTGCACGGAGGGCCGTGGCCCGTCGGGGACGGCACCGTCAACGACCGGGTGGCAGCCTACGCCGCCCGCCACCCGGACCGCCTCAGCGTCTGGGCAGGCGTCAGCCTCACCGACCCGAGGACGGCGATCGCGGAGGCCCGTCGTGCGCTCGACGACCTCGGCGCGACAGGGCTGTCGGTCATCCCGTTCCTGGACGGCGTCGACCCGTCCGGACCCGAGCACGCGGGGCTCTGGCGGCTCGCCGCCGACCGCGGCCTCCCGGTCTGGCTGCACTGCGGACAGCACTTCCGCTCAGAAGTCCCGATCGACGTCTCCGCGCCGCGGGTGCTGGACCGGATCGCCGGCGCGTACCCCGGCCTCGTCCTGATCGCCGGTCACGGCGGCTGGCCCTGGGTCGCGGAGATGCTGGCCGTTGCGCAGCGCCACGCCGACGTCTACCTGGAGTTCTCCTCGCACCGTCCGGCCAGGATGGCAGCCCCCGGCTCGGGGTGGGAGGCGCTGCTCTCACTCGGCGCCACGTCCGTACGGAACCGGGTCCTTTTCGGCTCGACCAGCTGGACGCAGGCGCGCCCGCCCGCCGAACTCGCCGGCGAGGTCACCCGCCTCGGACTGCCTGACGAAGTCGTCCGGGCCTGGCTGCACGACAACGCCGAACGGCTGCTGAACCGGACCTCGCCGGGATCGGCGTCATGAACGGCCGCCGGATACTGGTCACCGGAGCCGCCGGAGGCATCGGCACGTCACTCGTCGCCGAGCTGCTCCGGCAGGGCGCCCGGGTGCTGGCGACCGACATGGACGAGCCCGGATGCCGCGACCTGGAGCGGCGGTTCGGCGATCAGCTGCACACGATGCCGCTCGACCTGACGGAGAGCGGCGCACCGCGGCGCGTCGTCGACCGGGCGATCGACCGGCTGGGCGGGCTTGACGGACTCGTCAACAACGCGGGCGTGGAGCACCGCGCGGCGCTGTCCGAGCACGGCACCGCCGACTGGATCCGGGTGCTGGAGGTCAACCTGTCGGCGCCGTTCCGGCTGGCCCGGGCGGCGGCCCCCGTCCTCGCCGGACAGCCGGGCGCCGCGATCGTCAACGTCTGCTCGATCGCGGTGACCGGCTTCGCCGGACAGGCGGCCTATGACGCGAGCAAGGGCGGGTTGCTGAGCCTGACCCGCTCGCTCGCAGTAGAGCTGGGACCGCTCGGCGTCCGCGCGAACGCGGTGTGCCCCGGCTTCATCGACACGCCGATGCTCGACACGAGCGGGCTGCGCGGGCTGGCGGAGAAGGTCACGGCACGGCTGCCGCTGGGCCGGTGCGGACGTCCGGAGGAAGTTTCCGCCGCGATCACATGGCTTCTGGGGTCAGGTGCCGGTTACATCACCGGCCAGGCGCTGTTCGTCGATGGAGGGATGGTCAGAGCGTGACGCACGATCAGGAAAGCGCTATAGAGACCTTGCTGGTGTCCCGGCCGGAGCCGGGGGTGCTCTGGCTGACCATGAACCGTCCGGCCCGGCGGAACGCACTCGACCGCACCCTGGGCGAGGAGTTGCTGCGCGCGCTGGAGCGCGCCGAGACCGACCCGGAGGCCAGGGTCGTGGTGCTGACGGGGGCGGGCAGCGCCTTCTGCGGCGGGGACGATCTCAGCGCGGTGGACGAGCACCTCGCCGGGGACCGCAGGCACTCGCCGGTGCTCGGCGACACCGCCGATCCGGTGTACCTGCGCATCGTCGAGGCGATCGTCACGGCCCCGCAGCCGGTCATCGCGGCGGTCAACGGCCCGGCCGCAGGCGCGGGCACCGAGCTGGCCTGCGCCGCCGACCTGCGGATCGCCTCCGACACCGCGCGGATCGGGAGCTGCCTGGTGAACGTGGCGCAGACCGGCACCGCCGTCATGCTGCCCCGCATCGTCGGAACCGCGAAGGCGACCGAGATCTACCTGTCCGGCGGGCTGCTCGACGCCGCCGACGCCGAGCGCCTGGGCATCTACACCCGTGTCGTCCCCGCCGGGGAGCTCCGGGACGCGGTGCTCGCCGAGGCGCGCCGCCTCGCGGCCGGGCCGACCCGGGCGATCGGGCTCTACAAACAGCTGCGCGAACGGGTGTACGGACAGCCCCTGGAGCAGGCGCTCCGGATCCAGAACAACTTCCACATCCGCAACAACAGGGAAGTCCACGACGCGGTCGAAGGGGCGCGCGCCTTCGTCGAGAAGCGCAGCCCCGAGTTCACCGGCCGATGAGGAGGAACACATGACCGTGACAGACGGAGACGTCTTCGGCCGCCTGGACGGCCGGGTCGTCCTGGTGACAGGCGCGGCCAGCGGCATCGGCGCCGCCTCGATGAGGCTGTTCCGCGCCGTGGGCGCCGAGGTCGTCGGCGTGGACCTGGCTCCGGGAAGCGGCATCGTCCAGGCGGACGTCTCCGACCCGGCACAGGTCGCCGAGGTCGTCGACGAGGTGGTCGCCCGCCACGGCCGGCTCGACGTCGTCCACGGCAACGCCGGCGTCAACGTCCCCGGCCGCCCGCACAGCCTCACCGACGACGACTACCGCAAGGTGATGGGCGTCTGCTGCGACGCCAACTTCTACCTGGTGCGCTCAGCGGTCAGGCACATGCGCGCACACGGCGGGGTGTTCGTGTTCACCTCGTCGATGTGCGGGGTGGCGGCGACACCTCGCTCCCCCGTCTACAACATGGCCAAGCACGCCCTCATCGGCCTCGCCCAGTCGGTCGCCGTGGACTACGGCGCGCAGGGGATCCGCGCGGTCGCCCTGGTCACAGGGCCGACGCACACCGCGATGGTGGACGAGCTGTGGCCGCCGGGCCCGCTGCGCGACTCCCTGACCGCCACCACCTCCGTCGGCCGGCTCGCCAGCCCCGAGGAGCAGGCCCGCGCGGTGGTGTTCGCCGCGCTGCCCGGCAGTTCCTTCCTCACCGGGTGCGCCCTCACCGTGGACGGCGGCGCCACCGCCGGCTGGAACGAGATGGCCCGGACGATGCTCACGCTCAAGGCGGTCTGACGATGGAGCTGGGACGAGTCGAAGCCGGCGTCGAGACCCCGATGCGGGATGGCGTGCTGCTCCGCGGAGACCTGTGGCGGCCCCCGTCCCCGGCTCCGGCCGTGGTGTTCAGGACGCCCTACGGGCGGCGGCAGATCAGCTCCGACGCACTGCAAGCCCAGCACTGCCTCGCCGGCGGGTTCGCCGCGCTGCTGCAGGACACCCGGGGCCGCTTCGACTCCGACGGCGAGTGGCAGGCTGTCATGTGGGAGCAGGAGGCCGAGGACACCTACGACACGGTGGAGTGGGTCGCGGCACAGCCGTGGTGCAACGGCGAGGTGTTCCTCGCGGGCACGTCCTACCTCGGGATCGCCGCCTGGCTCGGAGCGGCCGAACGCCCGCCGCATCTGCGGGGGATCGCCCCGGCCATGACGACCGGCGCGAGGAACGACCTCCGCGAGACCGGCGGCGCGCTGCGACTGGACCACCTCGTCGGATGGCTGGTCTACATGGCCGCCGACTGGCTGGGCCGGCAGGGCCCGGACGCGGATCCCGCGCTGGCAGCGAAGGTCGCGTCGCTGATCCACGACCCCGAGCAGGCGATGCGGCGGCTGCCGTTGGAGGACATGCTCGACCTGCCCGGATTCCCGATCACCGTCGGCGACCTGCTGGACGGGCGGATCCCGGCCCTGCCCGACTGGGATCTCGCGGCGGTGGAGGTGCCGGTCCTGTCGGTGACGGGCTGGTACGACGTGTACGCGGGCGCGACCATCCGCGACCACCTGGAGATGCGCCGGCTACGGCCCGACCTGCGGCACGAGCTGATCGTCGGCCCCTGGGCGCACACCGGCGCCCTGACCCACCTGCAGGGTGAGGTGAACTTCGGGGTCGCGGCCTCGGCGGCGGCCGCCCGGCTGCCCGCCCGGCACCTGGAGTTCTTCCGGCGCTGCCTGGACGGGCCCGGCGAATCCGACCCCGTCCTGTACTTCCTGATGGGCGCCGACGTGTGGCGCACCGCCGCGCAGTGGCCCCCCGCGGACGCCACAGGGCACACCCTGTACCTGACCGGCCCCGCCGTCCCTGGCCGAACCCCGGGCCGGCTGGTCTCCGAACCCGGCCCGGCGACCTCTGCCGCAGCCGACGACTACGTCCACGACCCGGCCGACCCCATCCCGAGCCGCGGCGGGCGCGTCCTGCACCTCGGCCGCCTCACTCCAGGGCCGCTCGACCTCAGCCGGACGGCGACGAGATCCGACGTCCTCCTCTACCTCGGCGACGTGCTCGCCGAGGACCTCGACGTCATCGGCGAGGTGCGGCTCCGGCTCACCTTCGCCACCGACGCGGCGGACGCCGACCTGATGGCCCGGCTGGTGAACCACCTGCCGGAAGGCCGCCTCCTGCCGGTCTGCGAGGGAGTGGTCCGGCTCAGCCACCGGGACGGGCCGGGCACCCCCGTACCGCGCGGAGAACCGATCCGGCTGGACGTCGACCTCGGACACACGGCACAGCGCTTCAGAGCGGGCCACCGGGTCGGTCTGATGCTGTCCAGCAGCAACTTCCCGCATTACGACCGGAACCAGGGCGACGGACGCCCGTCCACCCAGAGCGTCCACTACGGCACGTCGGTCCTCATCCTGGGCGGCGAGGCGGAGTCATGACGCTGCGGCACCGGACTCTTCAGCGCCCCGGCTGCGAGATCCACTACTGGACCGGCGGTTCCGGCGACCGCCCCCCGATCGTCTTCACCCACGGCGCGACCCTCGACCACCGCACCTGGGAACCGCAGATCGAGACGTTCGCCGCCCGGCACCCCATTCTGCTCTGGGACGTCCGGGGCCACGGCCGCTCGATCCCCAACCAGGTCCCGTGGACGCTGCGGGCAGCCGCGGACGACCTGCTGGCGATCCTCGACCAGGAGGACATCGAACGGGCCGTGCTCATCGGGCAGTCGATGGGCGGCAACCTCTCCCAGGAGATCGTCTACCACCATCCCGGCAGAGCCTCGGGGCTGGTGGCACTGGGCTGTGCCGGGAACACCCTGCCGCTGTCACGCCTGGAACGGCTCCAGGCCCGGGCGGTCGTCCGGATGCTGCCCTGGTACCCGCCGAAGACTCTGATCCGCCAGGAGGCCAGAGCGTCGGCGCGTGACCCCCGCGTCCGCGACTACGTCCGCGAGGCCGCCGGGCGCATGGCGCACCGTGACATGGTCGCCGTCATGGCGAGCCTGGTCGGCGCCCTCCATCCGGAGCCCGGGTACCGGATTGAGATCCCCGAACTGCTGCTGCACGGCGAGCATGACCGGCTCGGCAACTTCCGCACCGCCATGCCCGTCTGGGAACGCCGGGACCCCCTGGCGCGGTACGTCGTCGTCCCGGACGCCGCCCATCTGGCCAACCAGGACAACCCTGATTTCTTCAACGACACCGTGCTGCGCTTCCTCGCCGAGCACGGACTCGACTCACCGAAGGACTGATATGACGATGTGGAGCCGGGAGGACGGGGACGGCGTCGCCGTCCTCACCTACCGCAACCCGCCGCGCAACTTCCTCACCTTCGCCGCGCTGGAGGAGTTGGACGCGGAACTCGCGCGGCTGGAGACCACGCCCGGCATCGGCGTCGTCGTGCTGGCCAGCGGCGTTCCCGGATACTTCATCGCCCACGCCGACCTGGACGAACTCGCCGAGCTGTCTCGTGGGCCGGTGCCCCAGGCCAGGATCTGGTACACCGCGATGCGGCGCATCGAGCGGATCCCCCAGCCGGTGATCGCGGCGATCGACGGCCAGGCGTGGGGCGGCGGTCTCGAACTGTCCCTCGCGTGCACGCTCCGCTGGGCCTCGGCCTCCGCCCACTTCAGCCTGCTGGAGACCGCGCTCGGCATCATCCCCGGGGCGGGCGGCACGCAGCGCCTGGCCAGACTGATCGGCCCCGGGCGCGCCGCCGACCTCGTCCTGTCCGGCGACGTCCTCACCGCCGACCAGGCCAGGACGTACGGTGTCGTCGAACGCGTGCTCCCCACCCCCGGCTTCCAGGCGGAGGCCCTGCGGCTGGCCCGTCACCTGGCATCCCGTCCCGCCGCCGCGCTCGCCGCCGCGAAACGCGCCCTGGTCGAGGGCTTCCGGCTGCCGCTCGCAGAAGGACTCCGGCTGGAGGCCGCCCTCTTCGCGGAGAGACTGGCCAGTCCCGAGTCCGCGACGCTCCAGGAAGCGGCGCGGCGCCGCTACGCCGACGCGGCGGACGGTGACCACATCACCTTCGGAGGCCACCTGTGAAGACGGCGGTCATCACCGGAGCCAGCCGGGGCATCGGCCGGGCCACCGCGTTCGCACTCGCCCGAGACGGTTACGCCGTCGCGGTCGGCTACCACAGGAACTCCGCGGCCGCCGCCGAGGTAGTCGACGAGATCAGCCGCAACGGCGGGCACGCCGCCGCCTTCGCACTGGATGTCGCGGACCGGGACCAGTGCGCGGAGTTCGTCCGCGCGGCAGGTGAACGACTCGGCCCCGTCCGCGCGGTCATCGCGAACGCGACAGGCTTCGGCTCCGCCTCCCCGTCTCTGGGGAAAGCCCTCGACACACCCTGGCACACCTACGAGCAGCAGTTCGCCACCCGCGTGGGTTCCCTCCTCGCCCTGGTAGCGGCGGCGCGTCCACAGCTGAACGGCGGCCGCGTGGTGACGACGGTGAGCACCGGGACGAACAGGCACGTTCCCGGCTACGCTGCGATCGCCGCCGCCATGGCCGCGGCCGAAAGCGTCGTCCGCTATCTCGCCGCGGAACTCGGCCGCGACGGCATCACGGTCAACCTGGTGAGCGGCGGCGTGGTCGCGACGGACGCGCTCCGCGACATCAGCCCGGACCCGGAACGCCTGCTGGCCACCGCCGCCCGCGCCACCCCGTTGGGCCGCGCCGGCACCCCCGAAGACCTGGCCGAGGTCATCGCGTTCCTGTGCGGCAAAGGAGCAAGCTGGATCACCGGACGCTCCATCATCGCCGACGGCGGCAACTCCCTCCGCTGACTGCGCTACCACCACCGCGGGAAGAACGGGTCAATCCCGTAGAAGCAGGGTGTGCAGGAGGGCGCTCCGGTCGCTCGGCTCCTGGAAGCCGAATGGGCCAGTGCCGAGGAGATCGGCCGCCTCTTCCTGGTGCTGCCGAAGGAGCCACAGGACCTGTGGACGGTCGACGTCATCAAGCGGCTCTTCGACGTCTCGATCATCTGGAGAACCGAGACGGGCTGGGCCGGCCCGTCATTGGAGGCCTCTCTGGGGCGCTGACCATGTGAAACTCACTGATCCCTCGTCCCGGACTTTTGACGGCAAGGCGATGACACAATGTGACCATGCGGCGACCCGGAGCGAAGTACTTCAACGCCACCGGACCCTGCACACCACTACATCCTGCCTCCCACGCAACGGCTCATTCAATCCCGTAGCAGCACGTCATGCAGGAGGCTGCTCTGCTCGCTCGGCATGAGGGGGCGGCGGTCAACGAGGAGTTGGCGGTAGAGGTTGATGTAGTGGCTCTCTCGGCGTGGGACGCTGCCGTCGGTGCCGAAGACTTCGGCGATCTGTCCGCTCTGGGTCAGGTATGCGGCTACGGCGTGATGGTCCAGAAGCAGTTCGGCGCCTGAGGCGAAGCGCAGGGTGGTGCGGCGGGCGGCGTCCGTTACCTGCCAGCTGGTCAGGATCAGCGCCTCGAAGGGATCGCTGCCGGAGGTGCAGCGAACACGAGTTTCGTACGTGGACTCGTTCAGCCGACGCAGGGAGATGCGCTCCAGGGGGTCGCAGAATCTGGTAAGGACGCTGAGGGCGTTGATGCCCGAGTCGATCCAGCTGCTGGTGAAGCGCTCACGCGCCGTCTCAAGGTCTGAGGCGTAGGGGTCGGCGAACCAGGAGTGAATCTCCCGTACGGGTCCGAGTTCGTGGGTGCGGACGACCTGCTCACCCCAGAGCACTTCGGGGGCGTACGCCATGTGGAAGGCGACCTCGACCCCGTCGGACAGGAGCTTGGCCGCTTCGGTCAGGTCGTCGGCGGCGGGCTTTTCCACCAGAATGGCGGCCTGAGGAAAGAGTTCGCGCGCCTGGTGGCAGAGGGTGCTGTGGGTGGAAGTGGGCGTGGCGATGACGACCAGCGTGGGAGTGCCGGTGACCTCTTGAAGGGTGGCGGCCACGGGTAGCTCAAGGCCGCGGAAGGTCATCCGCTCCGGCGGGAAAGGGTCGACTCCGGCGATGACTTCGACCTGGGGCAGGTCCGCCAGGACCTTCAGGTGAGTACGTGCCACCGCGCCCAGGCCCACCATCAGCACCGATTCCGTCATTGCGGCTCTTCGACTGGGGTTAGCGGGGCAGGAATCAATAGTGGTAGCGCGCTTGGAGGATGATCAGTTGGTCGTCACGGGGCACGTAGACCAGACGGTGTTCCTCTGTGATGCGACGGGACCAGGCTCCTTGGAGGGCGTGCTTGAGAGGCTCGGGCTTGCCGATGCCTGCGTAGGGGTCGCGCAGGGCGTCCTCAATGAGCCGGTTGATCCGCTTGAGGACGAGTCGATCGGTGGCGAGCCAGGAGGTGTAATCCTCCCAGCCTTCGGGAGTGAAGGAGAGCTTCACTGCTGCTCGTCAGGGTCGATGAGGTCGTGAATCTCCTGGCGCCCTTCCAGCGCGTGCTGGTAGGAGGAGATGAGCCGGCGCATGTTGGCCGGTGAGCGCAGCAGGTGAGCGGTCTCCTTCAGCGCTTCGTACTCTGCCGCGGGCACGAGGTAGGCACGGTTGCTCTTGGCGACGATCTCCACGGCAGCCCCGTCGTCGTTGACCTCGTCGATGAGAGGAAACAGTCTGCGCCGGGCTTCGCTGGCGGTAATGGACATCAGAAACCTCCACCTACTCTGGTACCAGATATTGTACCGGATCGGGTGGATCCTCAGCGGCTGCGCACGATAAGACCGCGCCGCCTCAACATGAGGCTCCCGCTCTTCCAGCGCCTCCGACGGATTCAACAGGGTCGACGGGCGGTCGTCGGGCAGGCTGACCTGGCCGAGATCTCCTGAGACGAGGGAGCTGGATTTCAGTCGCGGGGGGTCCAGGAGTTGATTGATGATCTGGAGGCCGGTCCGGCGGGAGCGTGGATCGCCGCTGTCGAGAAGATCCACGGCGACGACCGCGACCGGCATGACCTCACGATTGATGACTACAGAGAGAGTGATTGAAGTTACTGAGGGCAACCGTAGCATCAGGTTTCCCGAGGGGCTGGAGACGCGATGAAACTCCTTCCGAAGCAGCCGCCAGGTGTGGCCACTGAGATAGGCCTCCGCCTCCTCCGCCGCGATGAGGTCGAGCCCATGCCGAGGGGCATATGAGTACGGTCGAGCGAAACGCGGTGATCGCCGAGGAGCAACTGGCCGTAGATCACATCTACGACTGTGTGAACCAGGATCGAAAGGCCGTCGAGAGCTTCCGCCTGGGCAACCTGGGGGACTGCCCGGATGCGGGGCTGGCATCTCACCCGGACCTGCCGAAAGAGTACGGACGCCGCGAAGACCTCGGCCATCAACCCCTGGTCATCGAGCGAATCGATCTGATCGAGGACCCTGACGACAAGCTCACCTGGTACATCGGCCGCGCCAAGGTACGCGACCCCCAGGGAGACCTGGCGCTGGTTAACTGGACCTCCAAGACGGCGATCGCCTGGCGGCTCGCCGGCCCGGACGATCCCGGCGACGTACGACGGCGGCGTAAGCTCCGATGCGAGGGCCCCAAGGTTCTCGACTACAGCGACACCGAAATCCAGGTGATTACTGCCAAGGGTGAGACGGTCCCAGCCCCCGTGATCGAGGACGAGCCGGATCCGTTTCTCCTCGCCGACCTGGACCTCGCCCGTGACGGCGTCATGCGCGACATCGTCGAGACGATCCAGCGCCACCAACTCCGGCTGGTGGCCGACGATCGGAAAGGCCTGCTCGTCATTCAAGGCGGACCGGGCACCGGCAAGACCGCGGTCGGCCTGCACCGGGTCACCTGGTTGCTGGACAACAAGTTCTTCACCCCCGATCAAGTGCTGGTTATCGGCCCGCACAAGCCCTTCCTGCACTACGTACGCGAGGTCCTGCCCCGTCTGGGCAGCCATGGCGTGGCCACTGTGGATATCGCGGCGCTCTGGCCGGGCGACGTCCGCGGAGCCGACCGGATCGCCGCCGCCCAGGAGTCCGCCTTGCCGGGGATCGGGCAACAGATCACCGTCATGCCGGCCCACACTGCCGCAGGGCTGGAGTTCGACCATGTCGTGGTTGTCGAGCCGCACCTGTTCGCCGAGCAGAACTCCGCAGGCCTTCGGCAGCTCTACGTCGCTCTCACCCGGTGCACGCAGTCCTTGACGGTGCTCCACTCGTCCCCATTGCCCGCCGAACTCGGCGGGCCGGTCAAGACGCCCGTGGCCGCCGTCGAGAAGGCCCCGGTCGCTCCCCCGCCCACAGGCGAGCGGTTCGCTGACGGCGACGAGTTCCGGGTCTCCCTCAAGGAGCGCGCGAGTAGCGGCCGTAAGCAAGCTGCGCACGCCCGGCTCAAGCACATGCTCGCCGCCGAGTTGTACGGAAACGAACGCGTACCCCAGTTGGACACCGACTTCGCCGACATCGTGTGCGAGGGGACGGATGGGCTCGGCTTCTATGTGATCTCCACGCAGGATGCCGATACCTACGCCGAGCTGCGTGCTCTGGCCCCTCAGCTCCTGGAAGCCGAATGGGCCAGTGCCCAGGAGATCGACCGCCTCTTCCTGGTGCTGCCGAAGGAGCCACAAGACCTGTGGGCGGTCGAGGTCGTCAAACGGCTCTTCGACGTCTCGATCATCTGGAGGACCGAGACAGGCTGGGCCGGCCCGTCAGTGGACGCCGCTCTCGGGCGGTGACCGCCATCCGCCGATCCGTTTCTCAACGGGCTTCGCCTCTGAGCAGCGCCGCCCAGAGCCGCGCAGCCTGCGCTGTCGTGGTCCACGCCGTCTCGTGGATCGCGCCTTTGACAGATCGCCGGACGAACGCGAGCCCGCCCGCGACGCAGAACTCGTAGCAAGGCGCGCACCGGCTGCACGTGTGTTCACGCACCCGGACCCGCGCGCACCGAGCGGCAGGGCGCGCCCAGGCGATCTGTTCATGTCCCTCCTGCACAGGAGCCACGTGAAGGCCGTGATACTCCTCCAACAGATCTGACGCCCCCCTCATCGCCGACCCACCGTACGAGGCAGCGCGAACCAGGTCGCCTTACCCGCCAGCCCAGGGCACGTGGCGAACCCCTGCGGAACGCAGCCGTACAGCCCGGCCGACAGCTCCGCCACGATCAGCAACCCCCGCCCGTGCTCGGCTTGAGCATCCGCACACCGGCGCACCGGGAGAACGGCTCCGGCGTCGACCACCATGCACACCACTTCGACCGGATCGACCCGTACCACCAGCTCGTACGGCGCATCACCGTACAGAACCGCGTTGGTGACCAGTTCGCTGACCATCAGGACGGCGTCGTCAACCAGATCCCGCCCCAGACCGACCAGCAGGAGCGCGCGCCGGACGAGGTCGCGGGCATCCCCGACCGCACGGGCGTCATCCCGAAGCCGCCAGACCATGCTCCGCCCGGCGAAGCTTGAACGCTCCGCCGACACAATGGCCTTCGCCGATCGCGCGACTCCCGGGGCGACCTCACCGAGCAATAGACCTTTTCCGTGCATTTGCATCCTTTCCTAGGGGACGTCGATTTTCGCCCGCCCTATACGTGTCACAAAGCATCCGCCCGTAGCGTTTCGGCGTCTATTTCCCGTCAGGACAAGAGGCTGGGCAGAAACCTTTGACTTTCAGTCTGCCCAGGTGAAGACTCTTTTTGTAGAAAGAACGGGCGCACAATCAGGTCCCAAAACTGCCCTTCGATTGGGGCTCGTCGTCAACATTCGTCAAGTTGCCGGGGAGACAGGTGAGAGATTTTCATGAGGAACGACCTTGATCCACGTCTCACGCCAGTGCAGCGCTTCGGCAGAGAACTCGCTCGAACACGCAAGGAGAACGAACTGACGCAGTCGGCTCTCGGCAAGCGCCTGGACTGCTCATCGTCACTCGTCGCCCACATCGAGAAGGGGAATCGCAAGCCGAAGCCGGACTTCGCCGCGGGCTGCGACCAAGTGTTCGGTACCGGCGACCTGTTCACCCGCCTGTGCCGCAGCATCACATCTCCGTCCGGACCAGGCTGGTACCTGTGTCGACGACACGTGAAAACTGACCCCCAGGCGACGGCCGAAAACTGACCCCTCTGTTGTCATCGTGGAGGGTGATCAAGGTGGAGGACTGGGCGGAGATCCGCCGGTTGCACCGGGCCGAGGGCATGCCGATCAAGGCGATCGCTCGGCGGATGGGCATCTCGAAAAACACCGTCAAGCGTGCGCTGGCGGCTGAGGAAGCACCGAAGTACCGGCGAGCGAGCAGGGGGTCGATCGTGGATGCGGTGGAGCCACAGATCCGGGAACTGCTGGAGGAGTTTCCGGACATGCCGGCCACCGTGATCGCTGAGCGGATCGGCTGGCAGAACTCGCTCACCGTGCTCAAGAACCGGGTCCGGATGCTACGGCCGTATTACAAGCCCGTCGATCCGGCGTCGCGGACGACCTATCAGCCCGGTGAGCTGGCCCAGTGTGATCTGTGGTTCCCGCCGGCGCGGGTGCCGGTCGGGCCGGACCGTGGCATGAGCCTGCCGGTGCTGGTCATGGTCAGTGGCTATTCGCGCTGGCTGATGGCGCGGATGCTGCCCTCACGGACCGCCGGTGATCTGTTCGCCGGGATGTGGGCGCTGCTGGGCCTGCTCGGCGCGGTGCCCAAGACCCTGGTGTGGGACAACGAGGGCGCGATCGGCGCGTGGAAGGGCGGTCGGGCGCAACTGACGCGTGATGCCGAGTCCTTCCGGGGCACCCTCGGCGTCCGGATCCTGCAGTGCCGGCCAGCCGATCCAGAGGCTAAAGGGCTGGTGGAGCGGGCCAACGGCTACTTGGAGACCTCGTTCCTGCCCGGCCGCAGCTTCACCAGCCCGACAGACTTCAACGGCCAGTTGGTCGGCTGGCTGCAGCGGGCCAACCAGCGCCATCACCGGCGCATCGACTGCCGTCCAGCCGATCGGATCGCTGCGGATCGGGCGGCGATGGTGGCCTTGCCCCCGGTTGCGCCGAGTGTTGGCTGGCGCGGCGCGACCCGGTTGGCGCGCGATCACTACGTGCGGGTGGCTTCCAACGACTACTCCGTCCACCCGTCGGTGATCGGCCGGATGGTCGAGGTGATCGCCGATCTGGAGCACGTCACGGTGACCTGTGCCGGGCAGGTGGTGGCCCGGCACGAGCGCTGTTGGGACGCCCACCAGACCCTCACCGATCCCGCCCATGCCAGCGCCGCCGCGGCGCTGCGGTCAGCGCGACTGCAGGTGGCCACCGCGCCGGTCGACACCGAGGTCGAACAGCGCTCGCTCAGCGACTACGACGCCTTGCTCGGCGTCGAGGGAGTGGCGTGATGGCAGGGCGAGGGGGCACCTCCGCAGGGGCGGCCGGCGGCGGGCGCAACGTCGCCGCCGAACTCGCCTATCTGACCCGGGTGCTCAAGGCGCCCTCGCTGGCGGCCGCGATCGAGCGGCTGGCCGAACGGGCCCGCGCCGAGTCCTGGACGCATGAGGAGTTCCTGGCCGCCTGCCTGCAACGCGAAGTCGCCGCCCGCGACGCACACGGCGGCGAGGCCCGTATCCGCGCCGCCCGCTTCCCGGCCCGCAAAGCCCTCGAGGACTTCGACTATGACCACCAGCGCTCCCTCAAACGCGAGGCCATCGCGCACCTGGGCACCTTGGACTTCGTCGCGGGCAAGGAGAACGTCGTCTTCCTTGGCCCGCCCGGCACCGGCAAGACACACTTGTCGATCGGGCTGGGCATTCGCGCCTGTCAGGCCGGGCACCGAGTTGCCTTCGCCACCGCCGCCGAATGGGTCGACCGCCTGGCCACCGTCCACGCCACCGGCAGACTTCAAGACGAGCTGGTCAAGCTGGCCCGCATCCCCATGCTGATCGTCGATGAAGTCGGCTACATCCCGTTCGAGCCCGAGGCCGCCAACCTGTTCTTCCAGTTGGTCTCCAGCCGCTACGAACGCGCCTCGCTGATCGTCACCTCCAACAAGCCCTTCGGCCGCTGGGGCGAGGTGTTCGGCGACGACGTGGTCGCCGCCGCGATGATCGACCGCCTCGTCCATCATGCCGAGGTCATCAGCTTGAAGGGAGACAGCTACCGCCTGAAGAACCGCGACCTCGGCCGTGTTCCTGCGGCTGAGACCAAGAACGACCATTAGCGACAATCCGGAATCAACATCAACACCAGGGGGTCAACTTTCAGACGTCGATAGGGGGTCAGGATTCGAGCGTCGTTGACATACCTGCGGTGGACCGACGAGATCGAACCCTCGGCGCGTGTCCTGAGAAGCTGGGATCCGCTCTTGTTCCCTGGCCTGCTCCAGACCGAGGACTACGCCAGAGCCGTCTTTCGAGGCGGTCCCGCGGGGAGCTCAGACCGAAGGGTTGAGGACGGTGTCAGCGCTCGCATGCACCGCCAGCTCATCCTCGACACCGAAGCACCTCCCACTCTGTGGGTCCTCTTTGACGAGATGGTGCTTCGTCGCCCCATCGGGGGACCGCAAGTCATGGTTACGCAACTGGAGCATGTCCTCGCCGTTGCCGACCGCCCCTACATCACGGTGCAAGTCGTCCCCTTCGACACCCCGTGTACTGCCGGCCTGCTATCCAGCTTCATCATCGCCGAACTATCGGACGGCCCCACGGCTGTATCGGTGGACTCCGCAGGCAGAGGCGAGGTGTCAGCCGAACACGACTTCGTTACGTTGATCTGGGATAGGTATGACAAACTACGAGCAGAGGCGTACCGTCCCGGACGGTCTCTAGAGATGATCGAGGAAGCCCGAGACCAATGGAAGCTCAAGACCTAAGCCATGCAGACCTTCTTCAGGCGGCATGGAGGAAGAGTTCCCGCAGCGGTGACAACGGCGGCAACTGTGTCGAGGTCGCCAGCAATCTCCCTGGGATCATCGCCGTTCGCGACAGCAAGAACCCGAACGGCCCCGCGCTCGTCTTCACCCCAGGCGAGTGGCGAGCCTTCCTCAGCGGCGTCAAGCTCGGCGAGTTCGACGCATAGTCTGATTGCCCTGCGGACAGCGAGCCTCTTCATCCCCCTTCGAGGGATATGAACCGTTGTATATCGTGCTCCGGCGGCTCCCGGGAGATCGTGCATTGACCGCGGCCGGACCGGCCAATGTCAACTGTCTGGCGACCAGGGCTCAGTCGTCACCGTAGTAGAAATCGGCCGCGTCCTCACTGCCGCCAGCCGCCAGGAACTCCTCGCGGGTCATATCGGCGGGCTCCAGCGATGTGCCGGGGCTGTCGTGTTCGGGACCGTCATAATCGGCCGAGCCGTCGACCTCTTCGTCGTCCATCTGCTGCATGATCCAGGAAGCTACCACCGAGGGGCGACGTGTCACTCTGCGACCCAGAAATTCCAGTTGTCCGGAGCCTTGGGCCAGGACGGATCCGGTAGCCAACCGGGTGGAGGTTCCCAGCCCTCGGGAGCCGGCGGCCAGCCCGGCGGTACGACGAATCTGATCCGGGTTGGTTTCGGCGGAATGGGTGTATGGAAGCCGCCTGCGGTCGGACCTGCGGGCGAGGAGCCTTCGACATTGGGCGGCTCCTCGACTTGCTGCACGGTCTGTACCTCCGGCAGGGCGTGCCCGAGTGGGCCCGGCCAGTCATGGGGCAGTTCATGAGCGCGGGCGCAATAGAGTGTGACCTCCGCCTTGAGGTGATTTCCTTTCAGCTTCGCCCTGGCAGCGGCCACATACCCAATGTCGTCAAGATGACGTATCGCCGCGAGCAGTTCGCCGCTCATCTTCGGCGTCAGTTGTCCGACGCGATTCCCGTCGAGCCGAACCTCGACGAGTTGCTTCACAGCGCGTCCGCTGGAGTCGCTCACCTCATGCAGCGTCGCGTACGCATAGCTCTCGCCCTCCGGCCGCAGTAGCGGTTTGATCTCGGCCAGATGATGCTCTTCACCGCCCACCTGGATGGCCCCGCCCTGCGGCAGTACGACATGCGGCACTTGCGGCGCGGTGTTCATCGGCAGGCAAAGGTGGGGCTCGCCGAGCGCGATGGTTACGCTCGCTCTGAAACGTTCGGTCAGCGCGAGATTGCCGTTCCGGTCGTAGTCGTGATCCGTAACCGTCCCACCCCATATACGACAAGGCACACGGGCGACAAAACCGGAAGTGTTGAGATGACCGAGCAAGGCCCGATACCTGACCGCGTCATTTCGCGGGAGGTATCCGACGATTTCGTGCTGGACCACCACCGCGACTGCGTTCGGGTCATGCCGGTTGGCTGGTTCAGGGACCAGGAGCGCGGTTGTCTCGAACTCGTCGAGACCTCTGCCGGCCACGCGCAGCACCTTTTCCAACGCCGGAAGGTAATGGCTCTCGCCAACGACCTCCTGGTTGCACCACGTGCCGTGCCCCCACAAGTCGTACGGCGACAAATTCGCAGCATGGAGGTGCATGGCGTTGCTGGGGTTGCCCGTAACCACCTGTTGGCTTCCGTTCATCTATCTATGTGACCGAACTAAACGACAGGATAGGGAATTGGGGACGTCTCAGGAAGAGTGGCGGGGTCACGCTGCCAAGGCCGTATCCAGGTAAGTGATGTCGCTGGTGGCCACGTACAGGCGCCAGCTCAGCACACCGTGGCGCGTCACGATGGTGACGTGGACGCCGGCGGTGGCGAGCCAGACTACGAGGTCGGCGAAGTAACCGTCGCCCGAGCCGATGAAGACCCGTTCGAAGCGCAGGTCGATGCGGTCGCCAATGGCAACCTCCGTCAGCACGCTGTCGGCGCCGTCCGGGCCTGAGCGCGTCACGATCTGGGCTCCGCGGATCCCGCGGCCGACCTCGACCAGAGAGCGGGGATTAACCCCGACAACAAACTGGTCCAGGGGGCCGACCGGCACCCGTTGCCGGTACTCGGTCATGGTCTGCTCGACCTCCGCCATGGTCGGCAGGGGCGACGCCGTCAGGTTCTCGATGTCCAGTAAGTGAATCGCACGCCCGTCACGCAGGGATCGCATCGACATCACCCTCCTCGGCTACATGGCAAGGAAGGCTAGTTCCCTGTGAACTGAGTATGCAAGTAATTTTTCGGGTGTGTACACATCAACGCCAAACTGCTAACGTGCCGTCAACGGCTGCGCCTTCGGACACTGGAGAAGCACGTGTCCGTTGATGAGACGCCTGCAAGACTGAGCTGGATGTCCCACCGATTGAAGGAGATGCCACCTCGTGGCGAAGCTGACGTTGCCGCAGCTTGAGCGGCACCTGTTCGGAGCGGCCGACATCCTCCGCGGCAAGATGGACGCCTCGGAGTTCAAGGAATACATCTTCGGGATGCTCTTCCTGAAGCGCGCCTCCGACCAGTTCGACGTGGTGCGCGAGGACCTCATCAAGAAGTGGCTCGCCCAGGGCAAGAGCCAGGAGGAAGCCGAACGGATGGCGGGCTCCCCCGCCTTCTACCGGGGTGAGAGCTTCTTCGTGCCCCAGGAGTCTCGCTGGTCGTACATCCGGGATCACTCTCGGGAGAAGAACGTCGGCAACCTGCTCAACAAGGCGCTGGAAGGGCTGGCCAACTACAACTCCACCGCCCTCGAAGGCGTGCTGGAGCACATCGATTTCATGCGCAAGGTCGGCCAGTCGACCATCTCCGACAAGCGGCTGCAGCAGCTCATCGACCACTTCCAGCGGGTGCGGCTGCGCAACGAGGACTTCGAGTTTCCCGACTTGCTCGGTGCGGCGTACGAGTACCTGATCGGGCAGTTCGCCGACTCGGCCGGCAAGAAGGGCGGCGAGTTCTACACGCCGCGTGGTGTGGTGCGGATGATGGTTCGCCTGGTCAAGCCGATGCCCGGCATGCGCGTCTACGACCCGTGCTCTGGTTCCGGCGGCATGCTGATCCACGCCAAGGAGTACATCGACGAGCACGGCCTGGACTCTCGCGACCTGACCCTGGCCGGGCAGGAGGCGGCGGGCACGACCTGGGCCGTCTCCAAGATGAACATGATCCTTCACGGCGTGCTCAACGCCGACCTTGAGAACGAGGACACTCTCGCCGACCCCAGACACCTCGAAGACGGGGAGCTCGCCCGCTTCGATCGGGTCCTCACGAATCCGCCCTTCTCGCTCAACTACTCGGCCGCCGACATGAAGCACAAGGAGCGCTTCAAGTACGGGTACGCGCCCGAGACCGGCAAGAAGGCGGACCTCATGTTCGCCCAGCATGTCCTTGCCGTCCTCACTCCTGATGGCATCGGCGCCACGGTCATGCCGCACGGCGTACTCTTCCGCGGCGGCAAGGAGAAGGAGATCCGGGAAGGAATCATCAAGGACGACCGCTTGGAGGCGGTGATCGGCCTGGCTCCCAACCTCTTCTATGGCACCGGCATCCCGGCCTGCATCCTCGTCCTGCGCGGCACCGATCCTCGTCCCGCTGAGCGGTGCGGCAAGGTGCTGTTCATCAACGCCGACCGCGAGTTCACCGCCGGGCGCGCGCAGAACTACCTGGAGCCGCAGCACGCCGAGAAGATCGTCGCTGCGTACGAGGAGTACCGGGACATTCCTGGCTTCGCCCGCGTCGTGGACATCAAGGAGCTGCGGGAGAACGACTTCAACCTCAACATCCGGCGGTACGTGGACAACACCCCACCGCCCGAGCCCCAGGACGTCCGCGCCCACCTGCACGGCGGCGTCCCCAAGGCTGAGGTGGCGGCCAAGGCCCATCTGTTCGAGGCGTTCGGCATCGACCCTGCCGAGCTGTTCATCGAGCGCGATGCCGAGTACTACGACTTCCTGCCCGAGGGTTGGAAGATGACGGCCGAGCGCCTTCCCTCGCTGGCCGAACCTACTGAGACCCGGCTACGCGAGGCGTTCTCCGAGTGGTGGGTACGGCACAGCAAGCGGCTGGTCGAGCTGCCCGAAACGCACAAGGTCATGGAGACCAGGGCCGAGTTGCTGGACTCCTTCGTCACTGACCTGCTGCCGCTGAAGGTCCTCGACCGGTTCGAGCTGGCCGGCATCGTGGCTGCCTGGTGGGGTGAGGCTCAATATGACATCAAGACTCTCGGGCTCAATGGATTCGAGGGTGTGGTCGAGGGCTGGCTGACCACGATCGAGTCGGCGTTCGAGCTGGACGATGAAGAAGTCGAGTACTGGGACAAGCAGAAGGTGGCTGCGGAGAAGCGTAAGGCCCGTGACCATCGGGTCGTTCCCGCGCTCATTCCGGATTACCTCGTCGAGCTGGATGAGGCCGAGGCAGAGTATGCCGAGCTGAATGCTCAACTCAAGGCGGCCACGGCCAAGCCATCCGAAGAGGATGAGGACTCGGACGAACCTGCTGAGGATCAACTCTCCGAGGTCGAGCTCAAGAGACTCAAGATGCGTACAGCTGGCGCTCGCAAACGGGTTGGCGCTCTGGAGGACGACTTCCTTCCCCGACTCCGCATGGCCGTCATCGCACTCGATGACGATGCACGCCGCAACCTGGTGATCGATGTCCTCCGCTCACAGCTCTCCACTCGGCTGGGGTCCCGCGCAATCGCAGCTCGCCGACTGGCTGAGTCAGCGTTCCGGACGTGGGCCGCCAAGTACGCGGTTACCCTGCGCGACCTAGAAGCCCAGCGAGAAGCAACTGCCGCTCGCCTGGAGACTTACCTTAAGGAGCTGGGCTATGCGTAAATCTGCAGAAGACGGGCTAGTCTCTGGCTGGAATAGATATGAACTTGGACAGATCACCAAACGTGTCACTCGCAGAAATCATACTAGGAACCAAAATGCGCTCACAATTTCAGCCAAATATGGGCTGGTGAGCCAAGAGGAGTTCTTCCAACGACGTGTCGCGAGCTCGGACACAGCCAGTTATTTCCTATTGGAGCGTGGCGACTTCGCGTACAACAAGAGCTATTCAGAGGGGTATCCCGCAGGCGTGATTCGACGACTGGAGAAATACGACACAGGAATAGTGTCACCTCTCTATATTTGCTTCCGCCCAGATGCCACAATAGTCGATCCCAACTTCCTGGCACATTATTTCAATTCAGGTCTCCTGAATGAGGAGATCCTATGGATCGCAAAGGAAGGCGTTCGCAATCACGGACTCCTGAACGTCAAAGTCGGCGACTTCTTTAGTCTACCAATCACCCTCCCGCCGCTGGCAGAGCAGGGACGGATTGCGGAGATAATCGACACCCTCGATTCTCAAATCGAAGTACTCGAAGCGAAAATATCCAAGATCGAAACTTTGTCAAAATCCACTATCTACCGAATGCTTCGAGAGACATCCCAGGAAGCCGAGTTCAGCACGATGGGCTTCATCTGCCATAGGGTCACAGTTGGAATTGTAGTGCAGCCAGCACGACTCTATGCAGACAAGGGCATCCCAGTTCTCCGATCCAAGAACATTCGCGAATACGGGATAGATCTCGACGATGTCGTCTACATGCCACCCACTACGCATGCAGCAAACCATAAGACAGCTGTTATCCCTGGCGACATTGTCACTGTTCGCACTGGAGTCCCGGGCGTTTCTGCCGTCATCCCAGATGACTTGCCGACAGCCAACTGCGTGGACATCATAATCAGCCGACCTCGCTGCGATATCGACCCAGAATACCTGTGCTCCTGGATCAACTCTGATTTGGGTCGCGGGCAGGTCCTTCGCGCACAGGGCGGTCTAGCCCAGCAGCACTTCAATGTGAGCGAGATGCTTAGACTCAATGTCGCTGTTCCACATATATCCGAACAGAAGAAAATCGCCGAAGTTGCACGGTCATTTGACTTGCTTCTAAAGAACCACAAGTCCCACCGCGAGAAAATGGAGCATATAAAGGAAGCCCTCATGGAGGACCTGCTTACCGGACGGGTCCGGGTATCAGACGCGGAAACTGTACTGGAAAACCTTTAGCCGGCCAGGGCAAGCACTGCCTGCCGTGGTAAGGCGGCTCTTTGTTCGGGGGAACAATGTCAGACGGTTTACGGAGGGAGTCGGACGGTGGCCGACTATGAATACACGCTGGTGGAACGTCCCCTGATCGAGCAGCTCAAAAGCATGGGCTGGAACCACGCGGCCGGCGCCGAGAAAGGCGCAGTCCTGCCCCTCATCGCGAAGGCTTCCCTGCGCAACACCTTCGACGAAGTGATCCTTGAAGACCACCTACGGGACGCTCTCGCCCGCATCAACCTCGACGACCAAGGCCACCCCTGGCTCGACGACACCAGGATCAGCCAGGCCTACAACGCCCTGACCCGAGTCCCCGCCACCAGCCTTCTGGAAGCCAACAAGCACGTCACCGATCTCCTGATCAAAGGCGTAGCCGTGGACGGCCCGGACGGCGGGTCGCGTCCGAGATGCGGTGTAAAAGTGAACGAGCGTAGGGTGCCGTGCTGAACCGACCAAAGTTCGCACTACGCAAGGACCTACGCTCGTGGC
>NZ_JBFAOH010000052.1:0-35207 GCF_040675175.1 Nonomuraea sp. NPDC049649 | reverse complement strand
CGTCTGACCTGGTCCATCTGGCGGCGACGGCACCAATATCGAGCGCGCCTCTGCCACCAGCGATGGCATACCTACGCCGAGACAACACCATGATCACAACAATCTACGGCTGCCGTAACATGTTGAAGTCCATAAGACTCTGGCTGGCAGGCGCATTCGCCTTCCTGAATGCTTCGTGCGCGCTGGAAAACGACATCTTCTCAATCGGCGCGACCGCCTGTTTCCTGGCAGCGGCCTATCTGGGGTTCCACCGCATTCGAGACCGGAACCTCCGCGGCGCGGACGGCGTGTTCAGCCTCCTCACCTGGCCGCTCCTGGGAGTCGTCACCCTGTATCTCGGCTGCCTGTTCTCCTGGCCCTACCCGCTCTATATGAGCATCGCCGCGGCATTCTTGGCCGTCGCGGTAATCCTGGGCATCCGTAAAGACCTGCTGGAACGCAAGGCCCTTCGCGAAAGCGTCCCCCACCCGTAGCACGCCTCACCCCGGGATGCCGTGCAGGCCGCCCCCACTCCAGTACCTGCCGTCCTCCAGGGCGAGGAAGAGGTTGCCGTCCCATCCCTGGACGAAGTGGAACCGGTGGCGGGCCCTGATCCCGGGCGGCAGGTCGAGGACGACCGTTTCCAGGGCCCGCTCCAGCGGGGTCACGAGGGTTCGAAACGGAGGCGGAAGGTGGCCGGGCGGGCGTGGAGTTCGTACTGCGGCAGGGTGCCGGGGCCGCAGGAGGCGGTGCCGATGCCGTGCTGGGCCAGGTCCAGGTTGAGGTGGAGGCGGCCGTCGGGGACGAGGTCGGGGCGGTGGGCGGCGGCGTCGAGGGTGGCGGCGCTCCAGGGGCGGACGGTGAGGCCGAACACCGGGTCGCCGCTGATCCGGACGCCCGCGATCTCCGCCCAGCGGACGGCGGCGCGGTGGCCGTTCTCCTGCGGGTAGACGTACGGGGTCTGCATGGCGGGCACCGTGCTGGTCCATCTGGCGACCCTGGTGGCCAGGCCGGTGTCGGGGTACGCCTCGCCCGGTCCCAGCCCGTACCAGACGACCCGCTGCGAGGTGGCCGGCAGAGCCATGACGAGGCCGAGGCGCGGGATCGGCTCGGCCCAGTCGCCTTCGGGGACGAGGTCGACCCGGAGGTCGAGGGCGTCGCCGGCGGCGGTCCAGGTGTAGGTGGCGCGGATGCCGAGGTCGGTGGCGGCCGGGGCGACCCGGGTGTGGACGGTGAGGGCGTCGCCGCGTTCGATGGAGTCGAGGCGGTGGGTGAGGCGGTGCAGCCCGAGCGCCCGCCAGCGGGCCTCGGCGCCGCCGTAGCGGTCGTTGTCGGTCGGCGCCCGCCACAGCTCCAGCCGGGGACCTTCGGTGTCGAGGCCGAACAGGCGGGTGAGGCGTCCGGTCACCGGGTCGAACACCGCCCGGCCGACCTGGATCTCCTCGCCGTAGACGGCGGGGGCAGGCTCCCGGGTGTCCAGTCCGCGGCGGGGACGCGTACGGAGGTCTTCGGGGCCTTGGTGCGGGGTGCCGTCGGTGTCGAGCGGGACCTGGGCCCAAGCCACCTCGTGTCCCGCGTCCGCCCAGGGCTCGTCGCGGGCCAGGACGGCGCGGATCGTGAGCCAGCGCTCGCCCTCCCGGGCCGGGAACGCGGGCAGCTTCACCTCACCGCCCTCGGCGGGCACCTCCAGCAGGAACGACGCCCGCGGCTCGCCCTCCGCCTCCACCTCGGCGGAGAAGGCCAGGTGGGACAGGTCGCGGAACCCGTACTTGCTCCGGATCGTCACCGAGCCCGCCGAGAAGGAGAACGCGACCGGCTCGAACGCCTTCTTCAGGTCGAGCAGCCCGGGCGACGGCGTCCGGTCGGGGAAGAGGAGGCCGTCGACGACGAAGTTGCCGTCGTGCACCGTCTCGCCGTAGTCGCCGCCGTAGGCGTACTCGTGGACCGGATGCGCCAGGCCGTGGTCGATCCACTCCCAGACGAAGCCCCCGGCCAGCCGCGGGTAGCGCTCGAACAGCTCCTGGTAGTCGGCCAGCCCGCCGGGCCCGTTGCCCATCGCGTGCGCGTACTCGCACTGCAGGAACGGCATCGCGCGCCGCCGCGCGTCCAGCTCCGGGTCGTCCAGCGGGTCCTCGGCGCGCCGGCCGATCGCGTCGACCTCGGCGTGCGGGGCGTACATGCGGGAGTACACGTCGGTGTATTCGCACGACCGGTCGCCCTCGTAGTGGATGGGCCGGGACGGGTCGCGCTCGCGGGCCCACTCGGCCATGACGCCGAGGTTGCGGCCGACGCCGGCCTCGTTGCCGAGCGACCACATGATGACGCTGGGGTGGTTCTTGTCGCGTTCGACCATGCGGCGCATCCGGTCGAGGTACGCCTCCTCCCAGCGGGGGTCGTCGCTGGGGTTGCGCCGCCAGCCCGCCTGCCAGAAGCCGTGCGTCTCCAGGTCGCACTCGTCGATCACCCAGAGCCCGAGCTCGTCGCAGAGGTCGAGGAAGGCCGGGTGCGGCGGGTAGTGGCTGGTGCGGACTGCGTTGATGTTGTGCCGCTTCATCAGCAGCACGTCCTCGCGCATGGTCTCGTACGTCACGGCCCGCCCGCGCACGGGATGGAACTCGTGCCGGTTGACGCCCTTGAGCAGCAGCGGCCGCCCGTTGGCGAGCAGCACGCCGTCCTCGATGGAGACGGTGCGGAAGCCGACGCGCAGCCGGACGGTCTCCCCCGGCGCGCGCAGCACCGCCTCGTACAGCCGCGGCGTGTCGGCGCTCCACGGCTCCACGTCGGCGCTCACGCGCTCACCCGGCCGGAGCCCTCTGATGCCCAGCTCGGGCACATCGAGCGTGCCGGTCGTCCCGTCGAAGCCGAGAGTCCCGCGTCCTTCCTCGTACGAGGCGTGGACGAACACGTCGGCGGCCGAGCGGGTGAGCGTCACGTCGCGGAAGATGCCCGGCAGCCACCACATGTCCTGGTCTTCCAGGTAGCTGGCGGCCGACCACTGGTGGACGCGGACGGCCAGCACGTTCCGCCCCGGCCTCAGATACGGCCCGGCGTCGAACTCGGCGGGCAGCCGGCTGCCGGTGGTGAAGCCCAGCTCGTGCCCGTTCAGCCAGATCTTCGCGTACGATTCGACGCCCTCGAAGCGGATCCTGCCGCCGCTCCAGCCCTCCGGCAGGTCGAAGGCGCGCCGGTAGTCGCCGGTCGGGTTCTCGGTCGGCACGTGCGGCGGGTCGATCGGGAAAGGGTAGGAGACGTTGGTGTACGCGGGAGCGCCGTGGCCGTTCAGCGGCCAGTGCGACGGAACTTGCAGTTCGTCCCACCCCGTGTCGTCGTAGCCGGGGCCGGCGAAGTCCTCGGGGACGGTCGCCACCGGAGACAGGCGGAACCGCCAGGTGCCGTTGAGGTCGATAGAGGGAGCGTCCGAGCTGAGGGCCGCGCGGGGTTCGAGACGGCCGGAACCGGGGGTGAAACGTTCGCATTCCATCGCTTGCCGAGCCTAGATGCTGGGCCTGCTTTCGTCAGCGGCGTTTTTCGCGGCTCAGACGCCCGGTGCGGCGGCGAGGTAGCCGGCCAGCAGGCTCTCGGCCACCTCGTCCACGGTCTCGTCGCCGGGCAGGAACTCGGGGCTGTGCAGCCCGGCCCGGGTGTCGACCCCGACGAACATCATCAGCGACGGCATCAGCTCCCCGTACTGGGCGAAGTCGTCGCCGCCGCACGAGCGCAGCTCGTCGCTGACCGCCCGCCCGTTGGCGCGCAGCAGCTCGCCGGTCCTTACGGCGAGCGCGGCGTCGTTCACCAGCACCGGCTCGCCCCGGTGGATCTCGACGTCGGCCTCGCATCCGTGGGCGCGCGCCACGTCGCCGACCAGGCCGGTGAAGTGGGCGTGCAGCTTCTCCCGCCACGACGGTGACAGGGTGCGCAGGGTGCCGCGGGCCACGGACTCGCCCGGGATGGCGTTGGGCGCGGTGCCGGCGCGCACGTTGCCGAAGGTCACCACGGTCGGCACCATCGGGTCGGCGATCCGGCTGGTGAGCTGCTGGGCGGCCACGATCACCTGGGCCATCGCGACCACCGGGTCCCGGGTCAGGTGCGGGTAGGCGGCGTGCCCGCCGACGCCCTTCACCGTCACCCGGAACTCGTCGGCGGAGGCGTTGACCGCTCCCGGCGTGCAGGCGATCACCCCGCCGTCCAGCACCGGCTGCACGTGCGCGCCGATCATCGCGCGGACGTCGTGGCGGGTCAGCGCGCCGGAGCGGACCACGTCGACGGCGCCCGACGGGTAGCTCTCCTCGCGCGGCTGCAGCACGACCATGAGCGGGACCGGCCGCTCGTGGGCGGTGACGGTCTCGTACCCGGCCTCGGGCGGGCTGTCGCGGGTGTCCAGGATGGCGGTGACCCGGGCGACCGCGCGGGCCAGCGCGACCACGGCGGCCAGGTGGACGTCGTGGCCGCAGGCGTGCATGGCGTCGTTGGCGGCCGCCCACGGCACGCCGGTGCGCTCGGTGAGCGGCAGCGCGTCCAGCTCGCCGCGCACGCCCACGGCGGGCCCGGGGCCGCCGATCCTGACCAGCGCGCCGGTGTCGGCCACGTGCTCGACCGGGCCGTCCGGCAGCGCCTCCAGCACCCGCTGCAGCGTGGGCCCCTCCTCCCCCGACACCCGGGGATCGGCGTGCAGCTCCCGCCGCAGCCGCCGGGCCGCGGGCAGCTCGGCCCGCAGCGCCTCCCGCAGCAGCACATCGCGCCGCCCCGGCCGCACGTCGCCGCCGTCGGGACACCGCTCGCGCTGCTCGAACCACTGGTCCGGCAGATGATCCCGCCCCTCGTCACCGAAGTCCTGGTCGGCGACGTCGTCAGCAGCACCGGCGGCGGGATGGTCGCGGAGCTGGTCCGGCAGGTGGTCGCGTTCGGGGCCGTGTGGAGAGGTCATGTGGGATCTCCGAGTCCGTAGACGCGGCGGGCGTTGACGGCGCCGATCATGCCCGCCACCCGGGCGGCCTGGGCGGCCGTCCACTCGCCGTCGGAGACGAATCCGCCGAGCACCCGGGACATGGCCCGCCGCCACAGCTCGGCGCCGAGGAAGTGCAGCTCGGCGGGCCCCCACCCGTCCGACGAGAACATGATCTTGGCGAACGGCGCGACCTCCAGGCTCTCGCCCACCACGGCGGCGCTCCGCGCGCCGCTGTAGTGGACGGCCAGCCCCACGTCGAGGAAGACGTGCGGGTACGCGTGCGCCAGGTATCCGGCCTGGCGGTGGTACGGATAGCAGTGCAGCAGCACCAGCGGCACCCCCAATGGCTCGGCCCGTTCGATCAGCCCGCGCAGCAGCAGCGGGTCGGCGCGGCGCAGATCCAGGTCGGGGTCGCCGAACCCGGTGTGGAACTGCAGCGGCAGCCCGATCTCCAGCCCGGCCCAGATGAGGTGCCGCAGCAGCACCGGATTCTCCAGGCGGCCACCGCCGGCGAGCCAGCGCCCGGCGGCCTCGGTCACCTCGGCGGGCGAGGGCGGCTCCGGGTCGAGGTCGAGCCCGTGCCGGTAGGCGGCGATGCTCTTCAGCCCCCTGGCGGTGCGGGCGTGCTCGCCCAGCTCCTCGGCGAACCGCCCGGCGAAGCCCGCGGCGGTCACGCCCGTGGCGGCGACCCGCTCGGCCACGGCCTCCAGCCGCACCACCTCGTCCACGGGCACCCCGGTCACCTCGGCCATCGCGGAGGGCCCCAGGACCTCGTCGGCGCGGTAGCCGGTCTCGATCAGGTAGTGGCCCGCCCCCGCGGCGCCGAGCAGCCGCCGGTTCACCTCCTCCGCGCCCAGGCGGGCCCGCCGGGCCAGGTACTCCACGGACGAGGGGAACGGTTCGAGCCCGAGCACGGGCGCGCAGTGCCGCAGGATGGCCTGGCCGAGCTGGGAGTCGAACGAGGTCATCCAGTCGGGCACCGGCCCGCGCGCCTCGGTGATCAGCTCCTCGAACGCGCCGCGGGTCAGGTCGTGGCCGGTCACGCCGTGGGCGTGCTGGTCGACCAGCGGCAGTTCCCGGATGGCCTGGCCGAGCCCCGGCGGCAGGTCGAGGTCAGCGGACATCGGTCCCCCGGTCCGGCGTCCCTGTTGCGCGCACGTCTTTCCCCTCTGCGAACAGCGGCCCCAAACCGGACCTGTGCCCGCGATCGGGGCCGCCGAACGTGGGGACGGGCACGATCCGGCGTGCCCGTCCCCTTCCGGTCAGGCCGCGGCTCTGGCGGCGATCGCCACCGTGGCCTGGCGGGTGACGCCGTTGACGGTGACCGCGAGGGTCACCTGGCCCCGGCGGAGCGGGGTGAGCGTGCCGGTCTCCGGGTCGAACGCGGCGACGTGCCACGGCAGGGCCCGGGCGCGCGGCCCGATGTGCAGGTTGAGCGAGCCCGACCAGCGCGCCGACACCGGGTAGGCGACGGGCACCTGGCGCTCGCCCTGCCGGACGGTGGCGGTGACGGCGGCCGGGCCGCCGATCCGGACGGTGGCGGGGGCGGTCAGCGTCAGCTCGTCGACGTGCGGGCGGAGCTGGGCGCCGATCCAGTCGGGGGCGTCGGCGAACCAGTTGCGCCTCACGTGCTCGGCCTCCTTGGCGGTGACCGGGTCGACGCCCCACAGGGACCAGCCGGTGAAGCCGCCGTCGCCGGGCGGGGTGGCCGGGTTCTTGGCGGAGTTGCCGTTGATCACGTACGGGACCGCGTCCACCCGGGAGGCGTGGAAGGTGCCGACGTGCCCGCCGATGAAGGCGGCGCCCTTGCCGGTCTCCCGCTGAAAGTCGGCGAGCCAGCCCTCCACCAGCGCGGCTTCCTTGCGGTCGCCGAGCTGGCTGCCCTTGCCGGGGGTGGGGTCGCGCGGCGGCACGTGGAAGAGCACCGCGACGGAGCCGATCGACCGGTCGCGGGCGGCCTCGTCCAGTTTCGTGCGGAGCATTCCGATCTGCTCGAAGCCGCCGCCGCGCAGGCTGAGGCGGGAGGTGTCGAGTGTGATGAAGCGGGTGCCCTTGTGGTCGAAGCTGGTGTACGTGTCGCCGAAGACGGCCTTGAAGTTGCCGATGTCGCCGCCCATCACCTCATGGTTGCCCGGGATGTAGTGATATTTCAGGTCAGCGCCGAGCTCTTCGTCGAGGATCCGCTTGGCCAGCGCGAAGTCCTCCGGCGAGGCCTCGTCCACCAGGTCGCCGTTGACGACCAGGAAGTCCGGCTTGGCGGCCTTGATCTCCCTGAGCGTGCGCCGCGCGCCCTCGACCAGGTCGCTGTCAGGGTCGCGGGCGACGAACTGCGCGTCCGACATGACCGCGAACCGCCACGGCATGCCCGCCACGTCCGGCTTGACCACGGGATCGGTGACCTTCTCCTGCACAGGCGCCTCGACGGACGGCGGCACCTTGGCGACCAGCCCGTCGATCACGATCTCGTTGGTGTAGGAGGCGGCGGCCTTGGTCTCGGCCACGTAGAAGCGCCGCAGCGTGAGCGGGTAGCTGACGCCCGGCGGCACCGCGAACTCGACGTACCGCCAGCCGGTCCAGGTCAGGTACGGGCCGCGCAGGATCTGCGACTGGCCGAGCCCGTCGTAGAACTCCAGGCTGGGCCACTCCCCCTTGCCGGTGGAGTGGATCCAGAGCCCGAACGCCTGCGGCTGCCCCTCGATGACGAGCTGTCCCGGCGGGCTCGCGTAGGCGGCCCGGGTGGCGGTCGACTGGGTGAAGTCGTACGCGAGCTTGAGCCCGCCGCCGCTCTGGCCGGGCGCGGCCGAGACAGAGCCGGTGGCCCGCGCGGCGGCGAACGTCCACGAGGCGGCGTCCTCGAAGCCGGCGACCTCCTGGTCCTCGAAGCCGACGGTCACCGGCAGCGCCGTGCTGATCTTGCCGACCTTGGCGGTGATCAGCGCGGAGCCGGTGTCCTTCCTGGCCTTGACGGTGAAGGAGCCGTGCTCGTCGGCGGTGACGTCGAGCAGGGCGCGGTCGTAGTCGAGGGTCAGGTCCGCGGGCTCGATGGGGGCGGTGTTGCCGTTGCGGTCGTAGCCGACGATCCCGAACGTGGCGGTGTCGCCCGCGCCGCCCAGGCCGGCCCGGTCGCTGGTCGCGCCGAGGCGCTGGAGCGGCTGGAGCACGGTCAGCTCCAGGG
This sequence comes from Nonomuraea sp. NPDC049649, assembly GCF_040675175.1. Classification (NCBI taxonomy): domain Bacteria; kingdom Bacillati; phylum Actinomycetota; class Actinomycetes; order Streptosporangiales; family Streptosporangiaceae; genus Nonomuraea; species Nonomuraea sp. NPDC049649. The sequence goes on along the minus strand of NZ_JBFAOH010000052.1, from coordinate 27,108 downwards.
AGCCCTCGGCCTTGCCGCGGGAGGCGGTGACGGTCGTGGTGCCGGGCACCAGGGCGTGGAATCTGCCGTTCCTGACGACGCCGTGGACGGCCGGTTTGCTCCGCCAGATCGGCGCTCCGGACGCGGGCCCGTACGTCTCGTCGTATCCGGCGGCGGTGAGCCGCCGCGTGAGCCCGGGGAAGACCCGCTCGGGACGCCCGCCGCCGATGGGGGCCGCGCCGGGGGCGCGGGCGGGGTCGATGGCGGTCTCCACCCAGAAGCCCTTGAGCTTGCCGCTGCCCTCCGGGGCGTAGAGGGCGAGGCCGTTGGGGACGTGCCGCTCGCCGCCGTCGGACGGGCTGTTCTCGACCTTCAGGGCGGTCTGGCCGGGCTCGCGGGCGAGCAGGGTGGAGGAGCCGCCGCCGTCGAGGTTGAGCGCGTTCGCCGCGCCCAGCTCGACCATCATCCCGGCCAGCTCGTCGAGGGTGACGCCGCGGCTGTCGGCCTGGCGGCCGTCCACGGTGAGCAGGTACATCTTCCGGCCGTCGGCGGAGAAGCCGACCGCGGTGCGGGGGTGCGCCGCCTGGTCGCCGGAGTGCTGCGCCTTGCCGTCCTTGACCAGCACCCAGTTCCCGCCGACCGCGGCCTTGACGTCCCCGCCGTCGGAGGCCTTGGGCTGGTACGCGACGTCCACCTTGTCGCCTTCCCGGAGCCCGGCCAGGGCGGCGGCGCCCGCGTCGCGGCCGAGCAGGATCGTGGTCCCGGCCGGGATGGGGCCCTCGCCCGCCTGCTGCCGGACGGCGGCGACGACGCCGTCCCGCAGTTCGACCTCGGTGACGGCGGTGGCGCCCTCGACGGCGCGGGCCCGGGTGTAGGAGCCCCACAGCGGGGTGAACAGGCCGACGCCGCCCGCCTGGATGCGCTGGTTGAACTGGGTGAGCGTGATCGGCGTGCCGCCTTCGGGGGTGGCGGTGCCGTCGAAGTGCATCTTGAGCACGCGGCCGACGCCGTCGCCGCTGATCGCCACCGCGTTGTCGTGGCCGGCGATCGGCGACTGGATGAGCTCGCCGTTCTGGACGCCGACGCCCTGGGCGGCGCCGGAGTTGTTGATGTCGAAGAAGTCGCCGTTGACGGCGGCGACGGCGCGGGAGCGTCCGGCGGGCCCGGACAGCGGCTCCGTCTTGGAGACCTCGCCGGAGAACACGTAGTCGGCGCTCGCTCCCCCGCCGAGGTCGGCGGTGAGCGCGTCGGCGCGGAGCCAGCCGAGCGGGTCCAGCCGGTCGAACGAGGTGAGCGTGATGCCGGGGGCGACCGGCCTGGTCTTCTTGGCGGTGTCGAGGCGGTCGCCGGCCGCCTGGGCGGCGACCAGGGTGGAGGGGGGAGGGTAGGACGACGCCTGGGGCGCGTCCTCTGCGGGGGGTGCGGGTTCTGCCTGTGCGGGCGCGGCCGCGGTGAGCACGAGCGCCGCGGCGGCGAGTAAACGGAGGGTCTGCACGACCGCATGCAATCGTTCGTGCGCATAAGTTTCAAGACCTTGAGGTGAACTGAAAGAAAATTTCAGATCTTCATGGGCACCGGACTCTCGCCGGGCGCGCGCTCCTCCGGGTCCCCGCTGTTGATCCCCGCGTACAGGACCAGCGGTACGGCCACCGCCACGACCATCGAGAGCACGGCGGTGCCCGAGTCATTGACCAGCATCCCGACCACCCCGCTCACCAGCGCGCCGATCAGCCCGGCCTTCAGCATGGGCGTGCGCTCGAAGGCCAGCGGCACCACCCCGGCGCTGATCTTGCCGGGCCGCAGGATCGCGAAGACCAGGAACGCCAGGCCGGTGAGCACGATCGGCATGAGGTTGGGCGAGAGCATGGTGTTGAGCATGGCCGCCAGCTTGCGCAGGATCATCGGCATGAACGTGCCGTCGAGCACCATGCCGACGAACCGCCCCAGGTGGGTCTGCGACGGCGCCGGCCGCAGGTAGTCGAGGATCGCGAGCGCCGACACGGTCACCCCGCCGAGCACGCAGAACCCGAGGAAGCGCAGCACCGACACCCGCTTGCCCGCCACCAGCAGCGCGGTCACCGCGATGCCGGGCACGAACGCGATCACGCCGCCGAAGTCGCTGCCGATCCCCGGCCAGCCCGCCAGCAGCATCGCGGCCACGCCCAGCCCGGCCACCACCGCCACCGCGGCCCGCCGCCGCCCGATCCTGACCAGCCGGTCGGCCGCCACCGCCGTGGTCATGAGCACCGAGGTGGCCAGCAACGCGAACGGGATGTTGGCCAGCCCGTAGTAGCGCCCGCCGACCACGGCCGTGTAGCCCATGAGGCTGTTGAACTGCAGGTTCGTGCCGGTCAGCAGGTCGGCCACCATGACCAGGCCGATGATCGCGGCCACCACGGCGGGCGGCCCCACCGGGCTGCGCCGCCACGGCCCGAGCACGGCGAGGGCGGTGATGGCCGACGCGATCGCCACCACCCCGGCGATGACCAGCGCGATCGGGTACGGCCCGTGCCCCCACGGCAGCACGTTCACCAGGTACGTCGAGACGGGCACGGCGGCCAGGCCGAGCGCGACCACGCCGACGGCGCGGGCGTCCCTGCGGCGCGACAGCACGTAGTAGGCGACCGCGTAGAACGCGACCGTGACGACGGCGAAGCCGGTGAAGAACATCCCCGTCGTGTTGCGGATGCCGGTGCCCATCATGTCGTCCCGGCGCAGCTCGGCGACGGCCTCCTCCAGCGGCAGCCGCTTCCCTGCCTGCCAGGGCAGGCCGATCACGGTCTGCGGCACCGGGATTCCGGCGGCGGTGAGCACGGTCGGCGTGGTGTCGGTGACGATGACGATGTGATCGCGCCGGGTCGAGGCGGTGCCGAGCAGCGCGCCGGACGCCTCGGCCCGCTTCCACATCGCCACCCGCAGGTGCGGCACCGACCCGTGGTCGCCGATGCCGGTCAGCACCACCTGGGCTCCGGCGGGCAGCTTCGCCAGCACCGCGCCGACCTCGGCGTCGGCCGCCCGCACGGCCTCCCGCCGCTGCTCGGGGGTGAGCGCCTCCGGCTCGGCGGGCAGCCTGCCGCTCGGCGCGAGGTACGGGCGGATCAGCTCGTCCACGGCCACGGCCAGCACCTTGCAGCGCGACCAGTCGGCCAGCGCGGCGGGCTCGGGAGCGTACACGTCCACCCTGCCTTCGGTGTCGGCCAGCGCCAGCGCGGCGCCGGGGCCGACGGCGGCGGTGCAGTGGCCGGCGGCGTGCACGGCCGAGCCGAGCGTGCCCGCGTACGTGCCGTCGCGGGTCGCGCGCAGCCCCTCGAACCAGGGCACCCGGGCACCCTCACCCGTCCGCTCCGGCTCGGGCGGCAGGCCGCACCGCTGCCCGACGGCCGAGCGGACGCCGGCGGAGACCGACAGCCAGCCGTCGAACGGGCAGGCGGTGGTGCCCACGGCCTTCACCGACACCGATCCCAGGTCGCTCTCCCCCGCGAGCCGCCACAGGTGGGGCGTCACCTGCGGGTCCACGTCCTCCCAGAGCAGGCCGGGCACGCCGATGAGCGCGACCGGGGGCTCGTCGGCGGCGGCGAGGGCGGGGGGCGCCACCCACCACAGCGCCGACGCGACCAGCAGGAAGTACGCCCATCTCACCGTTGCCTCCATAAAGGAGAAGGAATGCCGCGAAGGCCCGCGAACCGGAGATCATCGAGCAACGTAACACGCGGAACCCGCCGAGACCCGGCCCGATTTCTCCGCGACGCACGCGTCCGGGGCCTCCGTGGGTATCAATCCCGAGGGCCCTTCCGAGCCGGAATGGTTATCCACTGGCTTTGGGGCAGTTGTCAGCGCAGACTGGAAAGACGGCGATACACCGCAAAGTGGAGCATCCGTGGACAACTTTGATCACATGCCGGTTCTGTCCCGAGGCAGGCATCGAAATCCCAAACGTGGTGCCTGCTTCATGGAATTCGCGTCCTATCTGGCCGGTGAACGGTGGAGCGACCACCCGGCCTGCACCCACCCGCTGCTGTCGGCGCTCGCCCGGCTCGTCAACGACAACGTCTCCGACGACACGCGCGCCCGCCTGGTCCACCTGGTCCCGTCCATCATCGGCCTGACCAGCACGGACCTGCGCGTCGACGCCCACATCGCGCTCCGCTGCGCGACCACCGCGCTGCCCGTGGCCGCCGCCGAGCGCCAGCTCGCGCTCGCGGTCTCGGTGCTCGCCGCCGAGGAGATCCTCACCAGGCTGGACGGCGCCCCGCCCGGGAGCATGAGCCCGCGCAGCCGGGAGGCGATGGACCAGGTGCCGCAGGCCGCCGCGCAGGCCCGGAAGTTCAGCCGGGCGGCGAAGATCACCGAGAGGGGCTTCCGGAGGTACGCGGCCCCGAACGCGATCCAGCTGGCCGTGGTCGGGATCGTGCAGGCCTGCATCCCCGACCCGGACTCGATGCTGCGCGACCTGCTGGCGGCGGCGATCGACGACTGCTCCCGGCTGATCCGGACCCCGGAGACGGCCCCGGCCGCCCAGCTCGAAACCGCCTCCCGAGGGTGAGATTAGTCACATTTTAAGGGGCGATTAGGAGACCCTAAAAAACTCGTCCACCTGTTCGTATAGGAGGAAAAACCGCAGGTCAGGGAAGCCTTTCCTTCGTTGCGCCATGTTCCGGCAAAAACCTACTGTCGGGACATATACGCACATTGGAGGCATTCATGACCATCGAACTTGATCACGCGCCCTCGCCTGAAATGCACCACAGCCACCGTGACGTGACCGGCGGCTGGCTCCGGCCTGCGGTGTTCGGTGCGATGGACGGGCTCGTCTCCAACTTCGCGCTGATCGCCGGTGTGGTGGGTGCCACGGGAGCCGGCAAGGGCGCCGTGGTGGCCGGATTCGCTGGACTGGTGGCGGGTGCGTGCTCGATGGCGGCCGGCGAGTACACCTCCGTCAAGTCGCAGACGGAGCTGATGCGTGCCGAGATCGCCGTCGAGCGTGCCGAGCTGGCCCGCAACCCGGAAGGCGAGCGCGCCGAGCTGGCCGCGCTCTACCGTTCCCGGGGCCTGGAGCCGGAACTGGCGGACCAGGTCGCGGCCGGGCTGTCGGCCGACCCGGAGCAGGCGCTCCGGGTGCACGTGCGCGAGGAACTCGGGGTCGACCCGGACGATCTGCCCTCGCCGATGCTCGCCGCCGCGTCGTCGTTCGTCGCCTTCGCCCTCGGCGCGCTGGTGCCGCTGGTGCCGTTCCTGTTCGGCGCCTCGGGGCTCACGGTGGCCCTGGTGCTCAGCGTGCTCGGCCTGTTCGGCTTCGGCGCGGCCGTGGCCCAGATGACGGCCCGCCCGTGGTGGCTCGGCGGCATGCGCCAGCTCGCCCTGGGCGTCGGCGCCGCCGCCATCACCTTCGGCATCGGCAACCTCCTGGGCGTCGCGGTCTCCTAACCGGAACGCCCGTAACGACGAGCGCTCGCCGACCGCAACGTCCGCCAGGGCGGGCGCTCGTCAGCACCTTGCCCACCACCGGAACACCGTGATAGCGGGCGCTCGCCAACGTCCTTCTCGACAGAACGACCGTACGGCGCACGCTCGACAGCATTCCCCCGACCGGAGCGGCCCAGGGAGCGGGCTCCTCGGCAGCACCGCTCCTCAACACCCTCCTCACCGGAACGACCGCGAGAGCGGGACTCTCGTCACCACTCCCCCCGCCAAGACGACCGCGACAGGGCGCTCGTCAGCACTCCCACGGACCCGAACAACCGAGGGAAGCGGGGAGACCCGAAGGACGTGGGAGTCGGGCGGACCTGAACGACCGCGATAGGGCGCTAGGTCAGGGGCGGGTGGCGGTGGCGAGGTTGATGCCGAGGGCGATGAGGGCGGTGCCCATGAAGGCGTCGAGCGTACGACGGACCGCGGAGCGGGCGAAGACGGCGCGCAGTGCGCTGACCACGTTGGCGACGACGACGAACCAGAGGACCGTCCCGCCCAAGGCGACCAGTGACAGCCCGAGCGCGCCCGCACCATGGGCGAGGAACTGCGGGACGAGGGCCACGAAGAACAGGGCGGCCTTCGGGTTGAGGATGTTGGTGAGCAGCCCCTCGCTGAAAGCCGCCCACACGCCTTGGGGAGCGCCCTCCAGGGACAGCCGGGGCGGGCCGCCGCCGCGCACCGCCGCCAGGAGCGCCCGGACGCCGAGGTAGCCCAGGTAGCCCAGGTAGGCGGCGCCCGCCACCTTGACCACGGTGAACGCCACGGCGGAGGCGGCCAGCAGCGCGGCGACACCGGTGGCCGCCGCCACGACCCAGCCGAACACCCCGGCCGCGATGCCGAGGGCGGCCGCCATCCCCTGCCCGCGTCCGGACACGGCGGAGCGGCGCACCACCACGGCGAAGTCGGGACCCGGCGACATCGCGCCGAGCATCACCACGCCGCCGAAGGCGACCAGCGGGGCCAACGAGGACATGATCATCACTTTACTCCCCCGGCGGCGGGCTCTGTCGGACACCATGAAGGGCATGGACATCATGGAGATAGCGGAGAAATCCAAGGATTCCGCGAACGTCAAGCGAGTCTTCGGCGACCCCGTACAGCATGGCGACGTGGTCGTCATCCCCGTCGCGAAGATCGCGTACGGAGGAGGCGGCGGCGCCGGGCAGGGCGAGAACCAGAAGGGCGAGGCGGGCAGCGGCAGCGGCCTCGGCTACGGCGTGGCCGCCGCCCCGGCCGGGGTGTTCGTCGTCAAGGAGGGCGACGTGCGGTGGCAGCCGGCCGTGGACGTCAACCGCATCGTGGTCGGCGGCCAGATCGTCGCCGTGGTGCTGCTGCTGACCCTGCGCGCCATCTTCAAACGCCGCCGCCGCTGACACCTCTCGCCATCGCCAAACCCCGCCGCTGACCCTCCACGTCACCCTCAAGCACCGCCGCCACCGCCCCTGCGCCTCACCCTGGGACGCTGTCGCAGCCATTCGATGAGCTGGGGGTGGGTGATGCTTCGGCGGAGCGGGTTACGTGAGTCGGCCCCGCAGCTCGCGGTAGACGCGGACGAGCCGTTCGGTGGAGGGGTCGGGGAAGTCGGCCTGCGGCTCCTTGGAGGTGAGCGCGGGGGCCAGGTCGAGGGCCATCTTCTTGCCCAGTTCGACGCCCCACTGGTCGAAGGAGTCGATGCCCCAGATGGTGCCTTCGACGAAGACGACGTGCTCGTAGAGGGCGACGAGCTGGCCCAGGGTCGACGGGGTGAGTTTGGGGGCGAGGATGGTGGAGCTGGGCCGGTTGCCCGGCATGACCTTGTGGGGTACGACGGCGTCGGGGGTGCCTTCGGCGGCGATCTCCTCGGCCGTCTTGCCGAACGCGAGCGCCGAGCTCTGCGCGAAGAGGTTGGCGCTGAGCAGGTCGTGCATGCCCTCGCGGTCTTCGTGAGGCTCGGCGAAGCCGATGAAGTCGGCGGGCACCAGGTGGGTGCCCTGGTGGAGCAGCTGGTAGAAGGCGTGCTGGCCGTTGGTGCCGGGCTCGCCCCAGAAGATGGCGCCGGTGTCGCAGGTGACGGGGGTGCCGTCGGCGCGCACGGACTTGCCGTTGGACTCCATGGTGAGCTGCTGGAGGTAGGCGGGGAAGCGGTGCAGGCGCTGGCTGTAGGGCAGCACGGCGCGGGTCTGGGCGCCGAAGAAGTCGGTGTACCAGATGCCGAGCAGGCCCATCAGCACCGGCATGTTGGCCTCGAAGGGCGCGGTGCGGAAGTGCTGGTCGATGGTGTGGAAGCCGGCCAGCATCTGGCGGAACCGCTCGGGCCCGACGGCGATCATGAGGGAGAGGCCGATGGCGCCGTCGAAGGAGTAGCGGCCGCCGACCCAGTCCCAGAAGCCGAACATGTTGTCGGTGTCGATGCCGAACTCGGCGACCTTGGCGGCGTTGGTGGAGACGGCGGCGAAGTGGCGGGAGACGGCGTCCTCGCCGAGCGCGCCGGTCAGCCACTGGCGGGCCACCTTGGCGTTGGTGAGGGTCTCCAGCGTGGTGAAGGTCTTGGAGCTGACGACGAAGAGCGTGGTGGCGGGGTCGAGGTCGCGGAGCTTGCCGGTGATGTCGGCCGGGTCGATGTTGGAGACGAACCTGGCCTCGATGCCGGCGTCGGCGTAGTCGATCAGCGCTTCGTAGGCCATCGCGGGGCCGAGGTCGGAGCCGCCGATGCCGATGTTGACCACGGTCGCGATGGGCTGCCCGGTGGCGCCCCGCCACTCCTTGCCGCGCACCCGCTCGGCGAAGGCGGACATCTTGTCGAGCACGGCGTGCACGTCGCGGGTGACGTCCTGGCCGTCGACGACGAGGGCGGTGCCGGCGGGGGCGCGCAGCGCGGTGTGGAGCACCGCGCGGTCCTCGCTGACGTTGATGTGCTCGCCGGTGAACATGGCCTCGATGCGCTCGCGCAGCCCGGCCCGCTCGGCCAGCCGCACGAGCAGCTCGACGGTCTCGCCGGTGACGCGGTGCTTGGCGTAGTCGAGGTAGAGGTCGCCCGCGGTCAAGGTCATGCGGCCGGCCCGGCCGGGGTCGTCGGCGAACAGCTCGCGCAGGTGTCTGCCCGCCAGCTCGCCGTGGTGCTTGTCGAGCTCCGCCCACTCCTGGCTACGGGTGATGTCGCCGTTCAACCTTGCCCTCCCCATAAGAGACCGATCAACGCCGGTGTCCATCGTCCCGTAACCGCATACCCGGAAGCGCCTATTCCGCGCACGGCGGAGCGGACTCTTGACCGCGGGCGGGACTCAGTGGGACTCGCGGCCCACCGCGTCCCCGCTGGAGCCGGTGAGGAAGTCGAGGTCGACGCCCTTGTCGGCCTGGAGCACGTGCTCCACGTACAGGCGTTCCCAGCCGCGTACGGGCTGCGCGTGGCCGGTCATGACCGGTTCGCGGGCGGCCAGTTCGGCCGCCGGGATGTCCACGTCGAGCCGGCGGGCGGCCACGTCGAGCACGATCGGGTCGCCGGTGCGCACCCGGGCGAGCGGCCCGCCCGCGGCGGCCTCGGGGGCGGCGTGCAGCACGACGGTGCCGTAGGCGGTGCCGCTCATCCGGGCGTCGCTGATGCGGACCATGTCGCGCACGCCCTTGGCGAGCAACTTGGAGGGCAGCGGCAGGTTGCCCACCTCGGGCATGCCGGGGTAGCCGCGGGGGCCGCAGCCGCGCAGCACGAGCACCGAGGTCTCGTCCACGTCCAGGTCGGGCGAGTCGAGCCGGGCGTACACGTCCTCGACGCTGTCGAAGACGACGGCCCGGCCGCGGTGGCGCAGCAGTTCGGGCGAGGCGGCGGCGGGCTTGATGACGGCGCCGTCGGGGGCGAGGCTGCCGCGCAGCACGGCGATGCCGGCGTCGGGCAGCAGCGGTTCGGCGCGCCGCCTGATCACGGTGTCGTCCGAGATCTCGGCCCCCTCCAGGGAGGCGGTGAGCGGCTCGCCGGTGACGGTGATCGCGGACGGGTCGAGCAGGTCGGCGACCTCCTTGAGCACGGCGCGCAGGCCGCCCGCCCGGAACAGGTCGTCCATCAGGTGGCGCCCGGCGGGCTGCAGGTCGACCAGGAGCGGGACGCCGGAGCCGGTGCGGTCGAAGTCGTCGAGGGTCAGCTCGACGCCGAGCCGGCCGGCGATGGCGAGCAGGTGGACGACGGCGTTGGTGGAGCCGCCGACGGCGGCCAGGGCGACGATCGCGTTGAGGAACGAGGCGCGGGTCATCACCTGGCTGGGCCTGCGGCCCTCGCGGACCATCTCGACCACGAGGCGGCCGGTGTCGTGCGAGCGCTCCAGCAGCCTGCTGTCGGGGGCGGGGGTGCCGGCGGTGCCGGGGATGGTCATGCCGAGCGCCTCGGTCATGACGGCCATGGTGGAGGCGGTGCCCATGGTGTTGCAGTGCCCGCGGCTGCGGATCATGGAGGACTCGGACTCCAGGAACGCCTCGCGGGAGAGCTCCCCGGCCCGTACCTCCTCGCTGAGCCGCCACACGTCGGTGCCGCAGCCGAGCGGGACGCCGCGGAAATGGCCGGTGAGCATGGGCCCGCCGGGCATCACGACGGCGGGCAGGTCGACGGAGGCGGCGGCCATCAGCAGGGACGGGATGGTCTTGTCGCAGCCGCCGAGCAGCACGACGCCGTCGATCGGGTTGGCGCGCAGCATCTCCTCGGTGGCCATGGCGGCGAGGTTGCGCCAGAGCATGGCGGTGGGCCGGACGTTGGTCTCGCCGATGGAGACGGCGGGCAGGTTGAGCGGGACTCCGCCGGCCGCCCAGATGCCCTGTTTGACGCTGTCGGCGACCTCGTTGAGGTGGGAGTTGCAGGGGGTCAGGTCGGAGGCGGTGTTGGCGATCGCGATGTGCGGCCGTTCGCCGGTGAAGGCGTCACGGGGCAGGCCGCGGCGCATCCAGGCGCGGTGGAGATAGGAGTTCCGGTCGTCACCTGCGTACCACTGCGAGCTGCGAAATGCCATGAACCGCACCTTAGTCAGGTAATCATGGCGAACGGTAGAGATCAGCGACAGAAGGCTCCCCGTTCGCGAAAGCCACAAAGGGGGCAGGGGTCCCGCATGGACGACATCGATGCCTTCTGGCGCGCGGCCAACTACCTGTCGGTGGGACAGATCTACCTGCTCGACAACCCCCTGCTCAGCGAGCCGCTGCGCACGGACCACGTCAAGCCCCGGCTGCTCGGCCACTGGGGCACCACGCCCGGGCTGAACTTCTGCTTCGCGCACCTGAACCGGGTCATCCGCGAGCGCGACCAGGACATGATCTACATCGTCGGTCCCGGCCACGGCGGCCCCGCGGCCGTGGCGCACGCCTGGCTGGAGGGCTCCTACACCGAGCGCTACCCGGACGTCACCCGGGACGCCGACGGCATGCGCCACCTGTTCCGCCAGTTCTCCTTCCCCGGCGGCATCCCCAGCCACGTCGCGCCGGAGGTGCCCGGCTCCATCCACGAGGGCGGCGAGCTGGGGTACAGCCTCGCGCACGCGTACGGTGCCGCGTTCGACAACCCGGACCTGGTGGTGGCCTGCGTCGTCGGCGACGGCGAGGCGGAGACCGGCCCGCTGGCGGCGAGCTGGCACTCCAACAAGTTCCTCGACCGGGAGCGCGACGGCGTGGTGCTGCCGATCCTGCACCTGAACGGCTACAAGATCGCCAACCCTGCGATCCTGGCCCGCATCCCCGAGGACGAGCTGCTCAAGCTCATGGAGGGCTACGGCTACCGCCCGCACCTCGTCGGCCCGGACCACGAGGAGATGGCGCGCGCCCTGGACGAGTCGTTCGACCAGATCGCCGCGTACCGGGAAGGCGCCGAGCAGCGCCTGCCCATGATCATCCTGCGCACGCCCAAGGGCTGGACGGGCCCCAAGGAGGTCGACGGGCTGCCCGTGGAGGGCACCTGGCGCTCCCACCAGGTCCCGCTGGCGGCGGTGCACGACAACCCCGCGCACCTGGCCCAGCTTGAGGAGTGGATGCGCTCGTACCGGCCGGAAGAGCTGTTCGACGCCGACGGACGGCCGGTCCGGCGCATCCTCGACACGGTGCCGGGCGGCGCGCGCAGGATGAGCGCCAACCCGCACACCAACGGCGGCGAGCTGCTGAGCCCGCTCCGGATGCCGGACTTCCGCACCCTCGCCGTCGAGGTCAAGCTCCCGGCGGCCCAGTCCACCGAGCCGACCCGGGTGATGGGCGGGCTGCTGCGGGAGGTGATCGAGCGCAACCCGCGCACGTTCCGGCTGATGGGGCCGGACGAGACCGCCTCCAACCGGCTCAGCCCCGTCTTCGAGGCGACCGATCGGGCCTGGGCGGCCGAGCTGCTGCCCACCGACGAGCACCTGGGGCCGGGCGGGCGCGTCATGGAGGTGCTCAGCGAGCACTTGTGCCAGGGCTGGCTGGAGGGCTACCTGCTGACCGGCCGGCACGGCCTGTTCAACTGCTACGAGGCGTTCATCCACATCGTCGACGCGATGTTCAACCAGCACGCCAAATGGCTGGAGTCGTCGCAGAGGATCCCGTGGCGGCGGCCGGTGGCCTCGCTCACCTACCTGCTGTCGTCGCACGTGTGGCGGCAGGACCACAACGGCTTCAGCCACCAGGACCCGGGCTTCCTGGACGTGGTGGTCAACAAGAAGGCGTCCGTGGTGCGGGTGTACCTGCCGCCGGACGCGAACACGCTGCTGTCGGTCACGGACCACTGCCTGCGCTCACGCGACTACGTGAACGTGATCGTCGCGGGCAAGCAGCCGGTGCTGGACCTGTTCGGCATGGACGAGGCCATCGCGCACTGCACCCGCGGCCTCGGCATCCTGCCGTGGGCGTCCACCGACGGCGACGCCGAGCCCGACGTGGTGCTGGCCTGCGCGGGCGACGTGCCGACGCTGGAGACCCTGGCCGCCGCCTCGATCCTGCGCGAGGAGCTGCCCGGGCTGAAGGTCCGGGTCGTCAACGTGGTCGACCTGATGCGGCTGCAGACCCCGTCGGAGCACCCGCACGGCATGCCGGACCCCGAGTTCGACACGCTGTTCACGACCGACCGGCCGATCATCTTCAACTTCCACGGCTACCCGACGCTGATCCACCAGCTCACCTACCGGCGGGCCGGCCACGACAACCTGCACGTGCGCGGCTACAAGGAGGAGGGCACCACGACCACGCCCTTCGACATGTGCATGCTCAACGACATCGACCGCTACCACCTGGTCATGGACGTGATCGACCGGGTGCCCGGCCTCGGTTCCAAGGCCGCCCACCTGCGCCAGCGCATGTCCGACGCCCGCCTTCAGGCCCGCGCCTACACCCGCATGTACGGCGAGGACGCCCCCGAGATCAGGTCGTGGACATGGCCGCACACATCCTCGTCCTGAACACCGGCTCCTCGTCCATCAAGTACGAGCTGATCGACGCCGAGTCGGGAGCCCGGCCGGCGCGCGGCCTGATCGAGCGGATCCACGAGGGCGAGGGCCTGCTGACCCACTGGACCGGCGACGCTCCCCCGTACGAGAGAAAGGACGTCTACGCCGACCACGCGCGCGGACTCGAAGCGGTGCTGGAGGCGTTCCGCGTGGCGGGGCCGGAGCTGGACCCGGTCGCGGTCGGCCACCGGGTGGTGCACGGCGGCGACCGGTTCGGCTCGGCGGTGCTGGTGGACGACGCGGTGATCGGCGCCATCGAGGCGCTGGCGCCGCTGGCCCCGCTGCACAACCCCGTGAACCTGACCGGCATCCGGGTGGCCCAGGACGCCTTCCCCGGGGTGCCGCAGGTGGCGGTCTTCGACACGGCCTTCCACCGGTCGCTCCCGCCCGAGGCCGCCACCTACGCGGTGCCGCGCGACTGGCGCGAGCGGCTGGGCGTGCGCCGGTTCGGCTTCCACGGCACCTCCTGTGCGTACGTGTCCCGCCGGGTGGCCGCTTTCCTGGGGCGCGACCCGGCCGGGCTGAACCAGATCGTGCTCCACCTGGGCAACGGCGCCAGCGCCACCGCCGTCGAGGGCGGCCGGAGCGTCGACACCTCGATGGGGCTGACCCCGCTGGAGGGGCTGGTGATGGGGACCCGCTCGGGCGACGTCGACCCGGCGCTCTGCGCGTACCTGGGCCGGGTGGCCGGTTTCGACACGCAGGACGTGGAGGAGGCGCTCGGCCGCCACGGCGGCCTGCTCGCGCTGGCGGGCACCGGCGACATGCGCGAGGTGCGGCGGCTCGCCGCCGACGGCGACGGCGAGGCGCTGCTGGCACTGGACGTCTACTGCCGGCGCATCCGCAAGTACGTGGGCGCGTACTACGCGGTGCTGGGCCGGGTGGACGCGATCGCGTTCACCGCCGGAGTCGGCGAGAACGACGCGGCGACCCGCGCCGCGTCCCTGGCCGGGCTGGACCGGCTCGGCATCGCCGTGGACCCGGACCGCAACACGGCGGCGGACGGCGGCGAACGGGCGATCTCGCCGCCCGGCGCGGAGGTCGCGGTCCTCGTCATCCCCACCGACGAGGAGTGGGAGATCGCCCGCCAGGCGATGGAGCTGATCTGACCGGGAGCCGCGGGCCCGATCACGCGGTGGCGGCCGTGCGGCGTACGGCCGCCACGATGTCGCTGTTGGGCAGCCCCTTCACCAGGTACTCGCGCACCCCGGCGCGGCGCATCTCGTCGACGGAACGCGCGTCGCCGTAGGCGGAGAAGGCCATCACCCGGGTGCCGGGCGACAGCCGGCGGATCTCCCCCGCCGCCCACGCCCCGCCGCCCGGCATCCGCACGTCCAGGATGGCGACCCGTTCACGGCCGCCCCGGCCGCACGGCGGGCACCCAGAACTCCACCGTGGCCCCCTCCCCCGGCCTGCTGTGGAGCTGCCACCAGCCGCCGGAGATCTCGGCCCGCTCCCGCATCTCGATCAGCCCGAAATGCCCCCTTCGCGCGGGCGCGTCGCCCGGGTAGTCGAAGCCCACGCCGTCGTCGCCGACCTTGACGTGCACGCCCTGCCCGGCGGTGGCGAGCCAGACCCGCACCGAGGAGGCGCGGGCGTGCTTGCGGACGTTCGTCAGGGCCTCCTGGCAGATCCGGAACACGGTGATCGCGATCTCGGGCGGCGGCTCCTCGTCCAGATTTGGTACGAGGTCGTACGAGAGCCCGGCCCCGTCGGCGAACTGCTCCAGATACTCGGAGAGCGCGTCGACCAGGCCGCCGCTGTCGAGCCCCGGCGGATGCAGGTGGAAGGTGAGGTCGCGCAGGCGGCCCACCGCGGCGCCGACCGTGTCGTTGAGCCGCAGGACGGCCTCGGCGTGCTCGGCCGGGAGCGCGGCGGCCAGCAGTTGCAGGCGCATGCCGACGGCCACCATCGACTGGATGGTGTCGTCGTGCACATCCCAGGCGATGCGCCGCCGCTCCTCCTCCTGGGCGCGCACCAGGTGGGTGAGCAGCCGGCCGCGCTCGTCCAGCGCCCGTTCGGCGTCGCGCCGCTCGCTCAGGTCGCGGGTCACCTTGCCGAACCCGCGCAGCCGCCCCTCGCCGTCGCGCAGCGCGGTGATCACCACGTTGGCCTAGAACCGGGTGCCGTCCTCGCGCACCCGCCAGCCCTCGTCCTCGAACCTGCCCTCCGCGGCGGCTGCCGCCAGCGCCTGCCCGGGCCTGCCCGCGGCGGCGTCCTCGGGCGGGTAGAAGACGGAGAAGTGACGGCCGGCGATCCGCTCGGCCGAGTAGCCCTTGATGCGCTCGGCGCCGGGGTTCCAGCTCAGGACACGACCGCCGGGATCCAGCATGAAGATCGCGTAGTCGACGAGGTTCCGCAGGAGGAGGTCGAGGTCGACGCGCTCGGGCATAGGGCAGCATCGCACGGCCCGGTCCCCGTACGGAACCGCGGCCCGCTCAGTCGGCGACGGCGGTGAGAGGCGCCGCGAGCTCACACCAGACCACCTTCCCGCCCTCCTGGAAAGAGGTTCCCCAGCCGGAGCCGAGCTTGCGGACGACGTGCAGCCCCCAGCCGTCCGACGGGCCGGGGTTCCGAGGCCGGGGCGGCTCCTCGCTGGCGTCGCCCACCTCGACGCGGATGCGGCGGGAGCCGCCGATCACGCGGAGCACCGGCTCTCCCCTGCCGTGCACGAGCGCGTTGGTGACCAGCTCGGAGACGACGAGCAGGACGTCCTCACGGCGGCCCCGGTAGCCCCACGCGGTCATGGCGTCCTGGGCGACCTGCCTGGCGGCGGAGATGCTGCCCATCTCCTCGGCGAGGTGGCGTTCCACGACGTGTGCGTCCAGGCTCGTGCCCATCTTTCTACTTTCGCGCTGGTGAGGTTTGACTTCGAGACGCAACCGTTCCGGAGGTCCTGGTCCGGGTGCGGGACAGGTGTGTGGTGCATCCACATCAGTCGAGCAGGCCCTCGCGCCGGGCGATGACCACGGCCTCCAGCTTGGACCTGGCGCCGAGCTTCTGCAGGACCCGCTGGATGTGGTTGCGCGCGGTGTTGCGGGCGACGCCGAGCCGCTCGCTCACCTGATCGGTGCTCACGCCCTCGGCCAGCAACTGGAGCGTCTCCCGCTCCCGGCCGGTCAGCACCAGCACGCGGGCTTCCGGGGCGGCCCGGGAGATGCGGGCGATGGCCGCGACGCCGTCACCGTCGGGCAGCCGGCGGTCCAGCACCACCACGTCGGGCAGGTGGGCGCGGGCCTCTTCCACGGCTTCGGTCACCGACCCGCACCTGGCCACCACCTCCAGGCCGGGAGCGCCGCCGAGCGCCATCGCGATCGCCTCGGCCACCATGTCGTGGTCCTCCACGAGCATCAGCCGCACGGGGACGGGTGTGACCGGCTCCTGCGAGGGTGACACGGCCCAGCACCTCTTTGCCTGCGCTATACCTTCGTTACGCCCTGCACACTACCGCTCAGCTGGCCGGTCGGCCGTTCTGTCGGTGGCATGTGCGAGGCTGATCGTCCGCTGCCGAAGGAGGCGAACGGTGAAGAACTCGTCAGAGGCCGGGCCCGCATGGTGACGGAAGACACCACGATCGGGCCCGGCGACTGGGACGACCGCGACCTCGACGGGGAGGTCTTCCGGCGGGTCCACTTCGTCGACCTCGACCTGATGGAGCTGGCCGACCACGGCGCGGTCTTCGAGGAGTGCTCGTTCGGCAACGTCCGCTTCAACGTGTCGGTCCACGAGAACGCCGCCTTCGTCGCCTGCTCGTTCCGGAGCTGCTCGTTCTTCGACGCCTCGTTCACCGGCTGCAAGCTGACGGGCAGCACGTTCGCCGGCTGCACGTTCGGGCTGCTCAAGGCCGACGGCGGCGACTGGTCCTTCACCTCGCTGGCGGGCGCCGACCTGCGGGGCAGCACCTTCGACGGGGTCCGCCTGCGCGAGGCGGACCTGTCGGGGGCCAACCTGGAGGGCGCCGCCCTGCGCCGCTGCGACCTCACCGGCGCCGCCCTCCGCCAGACGGACCTCACCTCGTGCGACCTGCGCGGCAGCGACCTGAGCACACTCGACCCCCACGCGGTGACCCTCCGCAAGGCCGTCGTCGACCCTCATCAGGCCACGGTCATCGTCACCGCCCTGGGCCTCCAGGTCCGTCCCTGACGTCGAGGTCGCCGAAGGCCTCGGCCGACGCGGCGATGAAGTCGGCGGGGAAGCCGCGGGTGAACGGCGCGGCCTGATCCAGCCGCTCCACCGCCTCCCCGGGGAGGACGACGTCCACGGCGGCGAGGTTGTCGGCGAGCTGTTCAGGAGTGCCCGCGCCGACGAGCGGATGGACGGCACGCGACCGGGCCCGGGTCCAGGCGATCGCCACCTGCGCCGGCGTCACGCCCAGCTCGCCCGCCACCTCCAGCACGACCCTGGCCACCGCGTGCTGACGCTCGGTCACCGACCCGGGCTCGACCCGAGTGGGCACGTCAGGAGCGGGGCCGGAGGTGAACTTGCCCGACAGCACGCCGTGCGCGAGCGTCCCCCAGGCGGCCACCGTCAGCCCCGACTCCTCCGCCATCGGCAGCAGCTCCCGCTCGATGTCCCGCCAGAGCAGGCTGTACGGCACCTGAAGGCCCGCGAACGGCGTCCACCCGCGCCACTCCGCCAGCGTGTTGGCCCGGCTCACCACCCACGCCGGCGCGTCCGAGATCCCGACATAGAGCACCTTCCCCGCCCGCACCACATCGTCAAGGGCCCGCATCGTCTCCTCGATCGGCGTGTGCCGGTCCCACAGATGCACCCACAGCAGATCGACGTACTCGGTGCGCAGCCGCCGCAAACTCTGCTCCAGCGTGAGCACCAGATTCTTACGGTGGTTCCCAGCAGCGTTGGGATCGCCCGGGTCACGGGTTAGCGTGTACTTCGTGGCCACCACGAACCGGTCCCGCCGCCCCTTCAGCACCTCACCGACCACGCTCTCCGACTCGCCGTAGAAGGAGGCCGTGTCGACGACGTTCCCGCCCGCCTCCTCGTACAGATCGATCATCTCGCGCACCTCCGGCGTCGCCTCCCGCCACGTCATGGCGCCGAGGAACAGCTCCGACACCCTCAGTCCGGTACGTCCGAGCAGCCGATAACGCATGCCCTTCTCCCTTCGTCCCGCTCCAAGGTGCCGGTGCGGCGACGCGTCAGGGAGACCGCCCGGATACTGGCCCTCACAGGGCCACCATGCGGGCATTCGTCCTAGGCTGACCGGGATGAGCGGGAACGAACTGGCCGCCTATCTGCGCGCCCTCCGGGAAGCGGTCAAACCCGGCGACGTCGGCCTGCCCGAGGGACCGCGTCGGCGCACACCGGGCCTGCGCCGGGCCGAGCTGGCCACACTGTCGGGCATCAGCGTCGAGTACCTCACCCGGCTGGAGCAGGGCCGCGACCGCAACCCGTCCGCCCAGGTGCTGGGGGCGCTCGCCGACGCCCTCGGGCTGACCTTCGAGCAGCGCCTCCACCTGCGCTACCTGTCCAAGTCGGCCGGCGGCGACAGCCTGCTCTGCCCCACCGCCGCCCCCGCCCGCACGGTCCGGCCCACCCTCCGCGCCCTCCTCGACCGCCTGGAGCCGACCCCCGCCGTCCTGCTCAACCGCCTGTCGGACATCCTGGCCCACACCACCGGCTACACCCGGCTGATGAAGCCCCTGGGCGTCCTCGACGGCGACCCGCCCAACCTGACCCGCTACCTGTTCACCGACCCCCGGGCACGGACCGCCTTTCTTGACTGGGACGCCGTGGCCGCCGCACACGCCACCGCGCTCCGGCTCACCGCCTCCCTGGGCGACCCGTACGCCGAAGACCTGGTCGCGGAGCTGACGATCACTGCCGGAGCAGCCTTCACCGGCCTCCCCCACACCCCGTCGTCACCCCGCCACGAGTCCCTGACCCACCCGGCAGCAGGCGCCCTCCACCTGGTGGCGGAGTCCCTCGACTTGACGGACGCCGACCAGCGCCTCATCGTCTACCTCCCCGCCGACGACCCCACCACCGTCGCCTTGCATGACCTCACCACCTGACTCCGGACCGTCCATCAGAGCGCGCGAGAAGGGCGGCAGCGCGGGATATCTAGGGCCACACGACGGCCTTGAGGACGAGTTCCGCGGAGCACGAACATCATTGATCCGCTCGGCTCGAATTGCGAGCGATGACTTGCCCAGAGGCACATTCATTTTTCGTTCCTGGCTCCCAGAACCAGCCGTGCCGTTGCCGAGAGTTTCGC
Organism: Nonomuraea sp. NPDC049649; assembly: GCF_040675175.1. Taxonomy (NCBI): domain Bacteria; kingdom Bacillati; phylum Actinomycetota; class Actinomycetes; order Streptosporangiales; family Streptosporangiaceae; genus Nonomuraea; species Nonomuraea sp. NPDC049649. The sequence goes on along the minus strand of NZ_JBFAOH010000052.1, from coordinate 8,007 downwards.
CATCCGCGAGAAGCTCCCACCGAACCTGCGCGCTGCCCGAGCAGCCATCAGCGACGATGCCCAGCTCTCTCTGGCGTGCCGGACCCGAGAGGGTGGCCTGTGCCTGGATTCTCTGTCCTGACGATTCGAGGAACCAGTGGTTGGTACAGGTAGTACTTGTTGCCCAGCTGAGACCCGTGGTCTTGCATTTCTGCCGCGCTGCGTCGCCGGCAGCGAATCGTATCTCGGTAGGAAAAATAATCTGCTGCTGAGGGAGAAGGAATTTCACACCGACCACCGTTGCCGATAAGGCAAACACTAACCCTGCCCCAACGAACGTGCGGCGTATCTTTTTGCGCAGGATGTCCTTGGCGGTCGCCAACTCGGCTTCGTATGCCGCCAGAACCTCTGGCTTGTCCAGGGAGAGCGCCAGCGCGCGGACGAAGGGCCCCGCCATATCCAGCGTCGCCTTCATCCGAAAGGTGTTCGACGCTTGCATGGCCATGAAGACGGCGACCAGCGTACCTATTATCGCCGCCAGCCAGGACCCCAGCTCCACCCAGTTCGTCCAGTGCGACATACTCTCCACCGCTCGATAGTTTCAGGACGTACGAGTGAGCGTAGCCGAACAGCACTTCACCCAAGATCGTAGTGTCTGAGATTCGACCACTCTGCGACCTAAATCCCGTTGAGGCAGCGGCGGTCGCTCATGGGCAGCGCCTATCGGGTGTGGCCAGAATTCACTTTCAAAGTCTCCCACTGAAATCGGAGCGATTCACAATCCTATTCGGCGAGCTCGTCGGCGACTCTCTGTTTGGCAGCCTCATCTCGGAAGGGGCGCAGTACAGTAAGCGCAAGTCCGGCCAAGCTGGAAAGAGACGGGTAGAGGGGTCGCACCTGGGGGTAGGTTCGCCGGGGGCGGTGGCGGGCAACGGGGGTGTCATGGACGTGGCGGAGCTGGAGGGCCTGGTGTCCCGGGAGCTCAGGGACGCCGGGTTCGCTGTGGGGCCGTCACGTAAACCGGCCGACGGCGGGCTCAGTGTGTGGTGTGACCAGGAGCGCGGGGTCGTGGTGCGGTGGAGTGTGCCGGCCGGTGATCCCGCGCGTCATGACACGATCCGGACGGCGGTGCAGCTCGCGTTGCGCACGATTCTCGCGGCGGCGGGGTTCGAGGTGCGCGAGGTGGCGGGCAGGACGGAGCTGGTGGTCACCGCAGCGACCGGCCCACCGCGTGGAGGTGTCGCAGAGCCTGGCCCCATGACGCGATGAGGCCGCATTCGGTGTAGGGGACGCCGAGCTGGCGGCAGTAGGCGCGGACGATCGGCCGGGCGCGGCGCAGGCTGGGGGTCGGCATGCTGGGGAAGAGGTGGTGCTCGATCTGGTGGTTGAGTCCGCCGAGCGCCGCGTCGAGCAGCCTGCCGCCGCCGACGTTGCGGGAGGTGAGGACCTGGCGCCGCAGGAAGTCGGGGCGGTCGGCGCCGGTGAGCATGGGCATGCCCTTGTGGTTGGGCGCGAAGACGCAGCCGAGGTAGACACCGAAGCACGCCTGGTGGACGGCGAGGAAGGCGAGCGCCCGGCCCGGTGACAGCACGGTGAAGACGGCGGCGAGGTAGGCGGCGTCGTGCAGGATGAGCAGCAGCGCCTCCACGCCCCGGTTCTTGACCCGGCGGAGCGAGCGCAGGCTGGATACGTGCAGGTTCAGCCCTTCCAGCGTGAGCAGCGGGAAGAACAGCCACGCCTGGTGCCGCGCGACGAGCCGGGTCAGCCCCCGCGCCTGCCCGGCCTGCCGTTCCGACCAGACGAGCACCTGGGGCGCGACGTCCGGGTCGTGGTCCTCGTGGTTGGGGTTGGCGTGGTGGCGGGTGTGTTTCTCGGCCCACCAGCCGTAGCCGAGCCCGATGGCGAGGTTCCCGGCCAGGTATCCGGCGTTCCGGCTGGCGCGGCGGGAGCGGAACACCTGCCCGTGCGCCAGGTCGTGGGCGAGCAGCGCCACCTGGGCGAAGGCGACGGCCAGCAGGACCGCCACGGGGAGCTGCCACCAGGTGTCGCCGGCGAGGGCGAAGAGCGTCCACCCGCCGGCGAACAGGGCGGCGACGGCGGCGGTGCGGGCCGCGTAGTAGCCGGGCCGCCGTTCCAGCAGCCCGGCGCGGGCGACGCGCCGGGACAGGCGGGCGAAGTCGCTGCCTCTGAGCGGCTGGTCGAGTGTCGTCTCGGTCACGGCGCCTCCGATGCTCTGGGACGATCACCTCAAGCATCGCGGCGTGACGCCGCCGGCGAACTGCGGCGCGCCCCCGTCCTCGCGGTAGGGCGGGCCCTACCGGTGAGTTCCGGCCGCCGGGATGGTCATACCGGGCATGGAAGGGAACGACATGCGGACGATCGTGCAGGACATCGCGGACGAGCTGGTGGCGTCGGGCGCGGAGCGCGGGCTGCAGGTCGCCGTCTACCGGCGGGGCGAGTTGCTGGCCGACGTGGTGGCCGGGGTGGCGGACGCCGCCTTCGGCAACCGGCGCGACGTGCTCACCGCCGAGATCCCGGCCGGCGGCACGATGACGGCCCGGGCGGTGGCGCGGGTGTACGACGCGCTGCTGACGGGCGAGCTGGTGCCGCCGGCGCGGCTGCGGGAGCTGTCGGCGCCCGCGGTGCGCGGCCTCGACGAGGTCACGGGCGTCGAGGCCGCGTGGGGGCTGGGCTACGCGATCGGGCTCAGCCCCGGGCTCTCCGGGGACACCGTGTTCGGGATGCCGGGTTCGGGCGGCACCGTGGCCTTCGCCGACACCGCGACCGGCGTGGCCGTCGGGATCATGAAGAACCGCATCGGCGACTTCACCGCGGTGGACCGGATCGGCGCGGCGGTGGTCAGCGCAGCACGCTGACGAAGCCGCGGCCGACCGGCTCGGTGTCGCCGAACACGTGCAGGTCCTCCCGGAAGGTAGATAGGTAGGCGGTCTTGTCGTGGTACGTCCCGGCCAGCGCGTCGCCGTAGCCGATCAGCTCGGCGTGTGCCTGCCGGCGTGGCTCGTACGAGGTCTCCAGGCCCTTCTCCAGCAGGGCCGGGTCGCTGTCGGCGGCGCAGATGACGCCGGCGAGGATCTCGGCGTCGTGCATGGTGTAGCTCATGCCCATGCCGGTCATCGGGTGGCAGGCGAACGCGGCCGACCCGAGCAGGGCGGCGTTGCCCTGGTGGTACGCGGGGACGCGCATCGCCGACACCCGGATGGGCTGCCAGTGCGCGGGGCCGAGCACGTCGAAGGCGTCGTCGTTCTCGGTGATGAGTCCCCGGAGCGCGTCGGCGTCGAGGCCGTCGCCGAACACCGCCTCGTCGTCGTCGAGGGGCAGGCCGACGAAGACGCGGGCCTGCTCCTCGTTGATCGGGTACAGGTAGCTGAACCAGCCGTCGGAGTTGAAGTAGAGCCGGTTGAGCCGGGCGACGCTGGCGGTCAGCGGCACGGTGGCCACCCGCATCAGGTGCGGGTAGGCGGTGCTCTCCTTGTCGATGCCGAGCTCCTGGCGGATCAGGGAGCGGGTGCCGTCGGCGCCGACGACGGCGCCGGGCCGCAGTTCCCGGCCGTCGGCCAGCACCAGCCGCGCCACCCGGTCGCCGTCCTGTTCCAGCCGCTCGATGCGCGAGTCGAACCAGAACTCGACGCCCTCCATCGAGCAGCACGAGTAGATGGCCTCGACCAGTTCGCGGTAGGGCCGGATGAGGAAGCCTTCGGGGTAGCGGCACTCTTGGATCGCCTGGCCGTCGTGGTAGTAGCGGACGACGTCGCGTTTGAGCGCGTGCCGTTCCACCAGGTCCCCGAGGCCGTGCCGGGCCAGGACCCCCATGCCGGGAGGCTTGACGAAGTCGGCGCCGGCGGCCGGGATGGCCGGCCCCTGCTCGACGACGACGACGTTCCGGCCGCCGCGGCCCAGGAGCAGGGCCAGGAAGCAGCCGCCGAGACCGGCGCCGACGATCGCTACATCGCAGGATGTCGTCATTGCCATGATGAGAGCCCTTCTGGTGTTCTTGCGAGACGCGTGCCCCCGCGGGGCTGCGGGCCGGGCCTCATGACGTGGGCCTGGCCCCGACCTGTCTGAGGCGATACGGCCTGAGGCGGTACGGCCTGAGGTGGTACGGCGTGGGCCGGTACGGCCGAGCCGGGCTGGGCGGGCAGCAGCGCGTCCGCCTCGGCGGCGACCGTGGCGAGCTGCGTGCGCAGGTCCAGCAGGAGCCGGCGCGGCACCAGGACCATGACCTCGCCGGTGGCGTGCGGCATCCGCAGCATCTTGATCAGGGCGAGCGAGCCGACCAGCACGGAGACGGCCACGCAGACCGCGAGCGCGCTGGCCAGGCCGCCCATCGGTCCCGCCATGAAGGGGTTGCCGATGACGACCGACACGGTGGCCACGCCCACGGCGCCGCCGACCATGCGGGACATGACGGCCGCGCCGACGGCGGAGGCGTACTGGTGCGGCTGGGCCGCCAGGGTGGTGGCCATGGAGGTACCGGGCGCCAGCGCCCCCACCCCGACGCCCACGCCGACGCTCGCCGCGAGCCCCCACAGCGTGGGACCGCTCTGCGCCAGCGCCACGACACAGGAGCCGCCGCACGCGGTGGCGCCGACGTAGATGAGCCCGTACGGGCCCAGCTTGCGCACGACCTTGCCGCCCAGCCACGCGGTCACCGCGACGGCGACGGAGGTGGGCGTCAGCCAGAGCGCGACCTCCAGCATGGGGAAGCCCAGGTGCAGGAGGTAGAGCGGCTGCAGCGCGAGCAGGCCGTAAGAGAGGACGCCGAACCCCCAGGTCGCCAGCCAGCCCCAGGCGAAGCCGGGCCGGCGCCAGAGCGTCAGGTCGACGGCGGGCACCCGGTGCCTGCGGGCCCGCAGGAGCGACAGGGCCAGCAGGACGAGCGCGCCCGCGGCGAGGTAGCCGCAGACCGCGCCCCAGGAGGTCGCCTTGGAGATGGCCAGGACCATGGCCCCGATCGCGGCGGCCAGCAGGACCGCGCCGATCATGTCGGGCCTGCGGGCGGCATTGCGGGCGCCGTCGGGCAGGCCCGGCGGCAGCCAGGTGGCGGCGAGCAGCAGGAGCATGCCGACCACGACGACGGGCGCGAAGAGGGAGCGCCAGCCGAACTCGGAGGCCAGCCAGCCGCCGCCGGCCTGCATGAGCAGGCAGCCGATGCCGGAGGCGGAGCTCCACAGCGCGATGGCGCCGCGCCGCTGGTTCTCGGGCAGTTCGCCGAGGAGCACGGCGAGGCTGGCCGGGATCATGGCCGCGGCGCCGGCGCCCTGGACGGCTCTCGCGGCGAGCACCATCGGCCAGTCGGGCAGGGTGAGCGTGGCGAACCCGCCCAGGATGAACACGACGAGCCCGATGACCAGCATGCGGCGGCGGCCGAACAGGTCGGCCATCCGCCCGGCGGTGGCCAGCAGGGCGGCCACCGGCACGAACGCGGCGCTGGTCAGCCAGAGCAGGTCGCTCAGCGGCAGGTCGGTCTCGGCGCCGCCGTACTGCATGAGACCCACGGCGAGCGTGGTGGCCGTGGTGTCGGCCATGACGATGAGCATGACGCCGGCGCCGACCAGCCGCAGCAGCGCGCCGCGCCCGCGGGCCGGCTTCCGCGCCACCGGGGATGTCCCCACCTGGACGACTGGTGACTGACGCAACGTGGCCACCTCCATGAGAGCCCGGGATGTCGGTCCCCGCCGCCCGGCGCTGCGCCGGGCGGCGGTCGTGCTTCGCTGTCCGGTCAGGCGCTGTAGCGGCCCGGCGACAGCAGCCCGTACGGGTCCAGCGCGCCCTTGAGCCGGTAGAGCATGGCCAGGGTGGCGGTGGAGGACTGGGCGTAGACGTCGGCGGCGGCGTTGTCGATGTCAGAGCGGTAGATCGGGCAGCCGTAGCCGCGCAGCAGGCCGTTGGCGTCCTGGCGGAGCCGGTGGGCGCGGGCCGGCGCGTCGGGCACGCTCCGGTCGAAGAAGATCTGGATGACGCCGTTGGCGAGGTTCCGGCTCACCATGTTCCACTCCATCATCGCCGCGGTGGCGTTGCACTCGATGGCTGCGCGGAGCACGGTCAGCAGGTTCTCGTTGGCGATCTCGTCCATCGGGAGCTTGGGCAGCAGCGCGAGGAAGCCGATCTGCCCGGCGTCGACGTCGTCGCAGGAGGTGACGCCGAGCGCGTTGTAGACGCTCAGGCAGTTGGGGATGCCCTGGGCCATGAGCGCCCGCGGGTAGAGGGGGTCGTCGGGGGCGACGGCGGCGGCGTCCACGACGCGCAGGTTCTCGGCGCCCTCGACCTCCAGCAGGTGCTTGCGCAGCAGGTCCTCGGCCAGGCGGACGGTCTCGCCGCTGCCGAGCAGCGGGCCGACGATGGTGAGCAGTTCGGGGTCCACCCCGTCGGGGAGCATCCAGCCGCCGCGGCTGGGTGTCAGCGACAGCTCGCGGACCCGCAGCAGCCCTTCGGCGGGGTTGCCGTGGCGCAGGAAGGAGCCGACCGCGCCCACGGCCCGGGCGGCCTGGTCGCGCGGGATGCGGGCGTGCACCAGGCCGATGGCCTGCGGGCGGGGCACCAGCGAGATGACGCCGGCGGTGATGATGCCGAGGTTGTGCTGGACGAACGCGCCGGTCAGGTCGGGGCCGGCGACGTTGCCGCGGTAGCGGCCCCAGTGGTCGAGCCCGCCGGTGCTGACCAGGCTGCCGTCGGCGAGCACGGCCTCGAGGCCGACGAGGTCGTGCACGCGGGAGCGGATCGAGCCGTCGCCGCGCTCCAGCGCGTTGCCGACCACGGAGGTGTCGGCGCACGAGGAGGTGACGTTGAGCATCCAGTCGGTGTCGCGCAGCTCGTCGGCGAGCTGGCGCTGGGTCACGCCGGGCTCGATGACGGCGAAGCCGTTCTCCAGGTCGAGGCTGCGGATCCGGTTCATGGCGCTGAGGTCGACGACCACGTTCTCGTCCTTGGACGGCACGCCGGAGCCCATGCCCCAGTTGCGTCCGGTGCTCAGCGGGTATAAACGGCGCCCCTCGACGGCTGCCCGCCGGACCACCGCGCGGACCTCGTCGACGTTCTGGGGCCGGGCGACGCCCGCGATCATCCGGGCGCGGTGTGCTCCGACATCGCGTACTGCTGACGCCAGTCGCGTGTGACCTTGCATGACACTCCTTGGTGAGCCGAGACTTTCCCCGCGGGTCCCGGCCTCGTCGCCGGGTTCCCCCCTCGTTGGTCCGCGATCAGGCGGTGCGCTTGAGCAGGTCGTCGATCGAGCCGATGGCCCGGTTGGATATCTCCCGGATCTGCCAGAGCCGCTCGGTGACCTGCGTGTCGGGCTCTACCGGCTCGGGTGCGGCGGGCTGGTCCGGGTGTTCGTAGACGGTCAGACGCGGCCTGGGCGGTCGGCGGTCGCCGTCGTAGGGGTGGCGGTAGTCGGGGTGGACGTGCATGGCGGGGCTCCTACCGAACGGGGTTCTGGGTTGCGGTCGGCCGTGACGTCGAAGCGGCGCCGTGGGGGTGAGGACGCTCATCTCTCTGGTCACCTCCCACTTCAGGACATCCGCAGAAGTGCTCTGTAAACCCTGAACTATCTGTTCACGCCCTGATCCTGCCATTTACCGTCTAGCTGTCAACTGCTACTTAACGAATGTGTTGGGATTCTCCCGCGGGTCACACGGCGGCCCGTCCGACCCTCCAGGCGCGCCCGTCAGCGGCGGCCACCGGAGGCCCGACACCGGCCCCGTAGTGCTCGGAAAGGGAATTCCGCCCGCGCAAGGCAGGGCGCGAAGGGCCGCGCGCGATGTAACCGGAAGGTCAGGCGCGGCTACCCTTCGGGAGGGTAAGAGAGAGACCACGGAGTTACCGGTCGTGACTCGCCGCGAGGACGATCAGTCCCGGCACTATTCGGGGGTTAACGGCCGGACCCTTTTGCCGGAAAGCACACGGACGCGGGGGTGCCCGGGCACCCCCGCGTCCGCACCGGAGCTGCTCGTGCCGGGCGTGGTGCTCGCCGTCGCCGGTTCGCGCCGCCTGGTGGTGCTCTTCTGGACC
>NZ_JBFAOH010000051.1:0-36572 GCF_040675175.1 Nonomuraea sp. NPDC049649 | reverse complement strand
CTGAACGCCTTCGCCATCACTTTCGAAGGCCGCCTGACCCCGACCATCCGATAGAACCATTCAAGATCGAGTTACACCGTTTACTGGACAGACCCCTCCGCACTGCCGCGATCTCGACGGTCCGCCCGTCTCCGGCGGTCTGGGCACCCGTATTTCGCCCGGCGGCCGCATCTCTCGCTGAGACAGAGCCCGCATCACCGGCGGACGGCGGCGGCGTTCTGCTTTCGCTGCCAGAGGGCGTAGGCGAGGGTGCTGCTGAAGCCGAAGATCATGGAGATGCCGAGGACGGGGTTGATGGGGGTGACCACGAGGCCCATGGTGAGGGCCAGGCCGCTGACGAGGATGAGGGAGGAGTTGGGAACGATGTTCTTGTTGTTTGCCATGACTAGATCGTCTCGAATGTGCGGGGTACCGGTGTAGAGGCACCCGTCACCAGAGTCGTATGAACCCGTCATAGGAGTCATATGACAAGAGTCATGCGCCGTGCTCGTACGCGTAGATGATCGCCTGCACGCGATCCCGGCACCCGATCTTGGCCGGCAGATTGGCCACGTGCGTTTTAACCATCGAGACGCTCACGGTGAGGCTCTCGGCGATCTCCAGGTTGGACAGCCCCCGGGCGATGAGCATCAGAGTGTCGTGCTCCCGCGCGGTCAGCCCGGGCAGTGGCTTCAGCGCGCGTGGCCGTTTCGAGGTGCGGGCGAACTCCGCGATGAGCCGCCGCGTGACCCCGGGCGCCATCAGGCCCTGGCCGGGGGCGGCGGGGCGCGGGCGGGCCGGGTGTTGCGTACCGCCACCGCGAAACCGGCGTCGTCGAACGCCGCCGTCACGCTGACCGACGCCCCCGGGCAGCGCGATCACGCGGGGGTCGTCGGGGATGAACAGCAGGCGGGCTGTGCTGAGGATGATCAGGACTGCGGCCGCCAGCGCGTCACGGCGCAGGACCTCGGCCACCGGCGCGTCGCCAGGACGACCAGGCGGCCGGGATGGTCGTCGAGCGTCTCGTGCACCCAAAGCTCCGCCAGCGCGAAGCCGAGCGCGAACAGGCCGGGCAGCAGCGCCCACCCCGGCCGGGACCCCCGCCACGGTCAACACGAGGGCCGCGGGAGCAGCGCCCGGCGGGGCAGGTAGCTGAGCGGGAGCAGCCAGGCGACGGCGAACGGCAGCCCGGCTGCAGCAGATGGAGCACGCCCAGCGCGGCGAACCGTCTCAGGAGCAGCATCCTGGGCTGCCCGGAACGTAGCGCAGCCGAGCGCAGGAAGATGTCGAACCCCACCCCGAACAGCAGATAGAACCGGCCCATGAAGAACAGCCGCAGCACGTCGGGCAGCTGACCCGCGTACGCGAACACGGTCTGCGGAATGTTGATGAAGACCGCAGCGCGTCGAGGGCGATGATCCGGCTATGAGGCGAGGGGAGCGAGTGGGACAGGCGGTCGCAGCTCACGCTCGGCGGGAGCGCGTGGCGGTTCAGCCGGCGTCCTGCTCGCGCGGCGCCAGCGCGTACGCGAGAGCGGTGCCGAAGCAGAGAGTCAGGGCGATGCCCAGGAGGAGGTTGTCCAGGGCGACGCCGAGGCCCATGCCGAGGGCCAGACCGCCGGCGAGGCCGTGCTTCCAGTTGGGGGAGGTCTTCGTGCTCTTCGTCATGATCTGATCGTCTCGAAAGAGCGGGGCACCGGTGTAGAGGCCCCCGTCACCGGAGTCGTATGAACCCGTCATAGGTGGCATATGACAAGAGTCATGCCCCGGGCTCGACCCCCCCGTGCTCCGCACGGCCATTTCTCACCGGGCCCTGTGACAGGCGCCCGGTCATTTGAGCGGGTCGTGCCCCCAGTTCATCAGCGAGTAGCGCCACCGGGTCTCCCGCACGTCGCCGGACGGCCGCTGGGCCAGGTGCCGGTGGATGTAGCCGACCACCTTGCGCATGTGCGCGTAGTCCTGCTCGGTGAGCGACGACTTCTTGGCGTGCAGCAGCTCGACGATCCTGCGGCCGGACTCGTGCCCGGTGGACTCGCCGCCGTCGTCCTTCTGGCCCACCGACTTGGACTCGTCGGTGGCGAGCCAGCTCTCCAGCTCCTTGGCGGTCATGTTCACCGCCTGGCCGAACTCGTCGGCGATCCGCTCCTCCTCGGTCACGAGTCCTTCTCCGGGCGCAGGGCCGACGGCTTGTGCACGGCCTTCTTGCCGCTCTTGTCGCTGCGCACCACGTACTGAGGCTCCTCGGGGGAGGCGGCGACGGTGCGGCCGGCCTCCTCCTGCCTGCTGGTGAGCTTCTTCTCGACCTTGCCGTGGGCGGTGGAGCCGTGGCTCCGCCAGGTGACCTCGTCGCCCACCGACGGTTCCTTCTTGCGCTTATCGGCCATGACCTGCGCCTACCCGGAGCGGCCTGCTTCACCCCACGACGTGGTTACGCAGGCCCAGCTCGTCCGGGTACGGGAGGAAATAGGTCTGGTTCTGGACGTAGGTGGCGGCCTCGCTGCGGGCGTGGTGGCGGAGCAGCGCGATCGGCACACTGAGCGCCACCCGCCGCACGGCGTACGAGGCGATCACCTCGGCCAGGTCGGCGCGGCGGACCGGATCCAGTTCGTTGCCCAGCATGCCCAGGCAGTGCTGCAGCACGTTGACGTTCCGCCCGACCGTCGACCGCACCGCCAGCGCCGTGCGGAACGCCGTCTCGTACGCCTCGGCGAGCTCCGCGCGCGGCCGGGTGCCCGCCCCGGCGGCCACACGGCCGGTCTCGCGGTAGCCCTCGGTGGAGTGGGCGAGCAGCTGCATCTTGTGCCGGGACTGGAAGTCCACCAGGTCACGGGGCCGCCAGTCGCTCCGCAGCAGCTCCCGCAGGCGCGCGTGGGCGAAGATCCGCTCGGTGAACGCCTCCCGCAGGACCGCGTCGTTGAGCCGCCCCTCGTCCTCGACGGGCAGCAGCGGATGGTCGTCGATCACCGCCCCGGCGAACAGCCCCCGGTTGTGCCGATCCAGCGACGCCTCCCCCGCGTACAGCGGAATGCCGTGGATGCCGCAGCTCGGGCTCTTGGACTTGAACACGTACCCGTCGGCGTCCAGCCCGGCCGACCGCTCGGCGGCCAGCGCGGTCATGGCGGGCGTGTGATCGAGGCCGCTGCCTCGGCCCACGAGCCGGGGCCCGCCAGGAGAACGGACGAGCCGCAGCGACTCCCGGGGCGTGCCCAGCCCGATCTCCATCTCCGGGCAGATCGGCACCCAGTCCACGAACGGCGCCAGCTCGTCGGTGAGGTAGCGGGCCCGGCTGTGGTTCCCGTTGTGCCGTACGGGCTCGCCCAGCAGGCATCTCGACACCGCCACCCGCGGCCTGCCGCAACCGTGCTCCCCAGCCATGCCCCTCAGCTGCCCGCAGCCCCGGCCTGCACGCCTGACCTGCCCGTACGAATGATCCTGCCCTGACGTCGACCTTGTCATGAGGTCGGCTTGGGACATGGCCGGGCAGAAGCACCGATGACCTCTCCGAAAGACACACGTGTGGAACTGACGCCGGGCGGACAAGCGCGCGGGGCGGCCCTGAGGCCGTCCCGCGCGTTCGGTGTGCCCGCCCTGCTCGCCATGGTGGTGGCGCAGGTGGCGTCCGGGCTGGCCGCGCGCCCGGAGCGGTTCACCGCGCTGATCGTGGTGCTGCTGGCCGTGAGCGCCGTCGCCTTCGCCGCCGGTGAGTGGGGCCTGCGCCGGGCGATCGCCGCGTTCGGCGCCGCCGTGCTGACCGGGTACGCGGCCGAGGTGGTCGGGCTGCTGACCGGCTTCCCGTTCGGCGACTACGCCTACACCGCCATGCTCCGGCCCCAGCTGGCCGGTGTTCCTGTGGTGGTGGCGCTGGCCTGGGGCGGCATGGGCCTGGCCGCGTACGCGGTCGCCGCCGCCGTCGCCCCGGCCGGGTGGGCGCGCGTGTGCGTGGGCGCGGGCGCGCTGACGGCGTGGGACCTCTTCCTCGACCCGCAGATGGTCCGCCTCGGGCTGTGGACGTGGGCCGAGCACGGCCCCTACCGCGGCATCCCGCTGAGCAACTTCGCGGGCTGGCTGCTGGTGTCGGCCCTGGTCATGCTCGTCGTCGGCCGCGTCACGGGCGGCGCGGGGCCGGCGCGCGGGCTGCTGGTCTTGTACGGGGTCATGGCGGTCATGGAGACGGTCGCCTTCGCGGCGGTGTTCGACCCGCCGGACCCGCTGGTCGCGGCGGCCGGAGGGATCACGATGGGCGCGTTCGCGGCGCTGGCTTGGAGGCGGCCGTGGCCGAGGTGACGGTGATCGGCGGCGGGGTGGGCGGCATGGCGTGCGCGCTGCTGCTCGCCCGGCAGGGGCACGAGGTCCGGCTGTACGAGCGACTGGAAAGGCTCGGCGGCAAGCTGGCCGAACACCGGCGCGACGGGTTCACCTTCTCCCTGGGGCCGTCGCTGCTCACCATGCCCGCACTCTTCCGCGACCTGGGCCTGGACCGCGAGCTGATCGAGCCGGACCAGCTCTGCCGCTACCGGTTCGCCGACGGCACCGTGCTGGACGCGCACCGCGACCCCGAGAGGATGGCCGCCGAGGTGGAACGGCTCGCCCCCGGCGAAGGCAGGGCCTGGCACGCCTTCCACGGCTGGGCGCGGCGCTGCCTGGACGCGGCGGACCGGACCGCCTTCGCCGGGCCGCTCATCCGGGCGTCCGGCGGGGCCCGGCTCTCCGACCTGCTCGCCGTGGCGCCCGCGCGCACCCTGGACGGGCTGGCCCGCCGCTACTTCCGCGACCCACGGCTGCGCCAGTACGTCGGCCGGTACGCCACCTACGCCGGGTCGAGCCCGTACCGGGCGCCCGCCGCGCTGGGCTGCGTCCCCGCGCTGGAACACGGGCAGGGTGTCTGGTACGCGCCGGGCGGCCTGGCGCGGCTGGCCGACGACCTGGCGCTGCTGCTGAAGGCGGCGGGGGTGCAGGTGTTCCTGTCCGAGCCGGTCGCCGCCGTCGAGACCGCCGGGCCGCGGGTGACGGGGGTGCGGCTGGCGAGCGGGGAACGGGTGCGGGCCGACGTCGTGGTGGCCAACACCGACGCCGCCGCTCTGTACGGCCGGCTGCTGCCCCACCGGCGGCGGCTGCGCCGGATCGCCCGCCTGGGGCCCTCTTCGTCGGCCCTGCTGGTGCTCGCCGGGGTGGAGGGGCGCACGCCGGGGCTGCCGCACCACTCCGTGTTCTTCTCCGCCGACTACGCCCGCGAGTTCGCCGACATCTTCGACCACGGCCGCCCGCCCCGCGACCCCACTATCTACGTCGGCTGCTCCTCCGTAGACGACGGCACCCAGGCCCCGGCGGGGGCGGAGAACTGGACGATCCTGGTCAACGTCCCCGCCCGCGACCCCGGGCGCTGGCCCATCGGCGTCGGCTCGTACCGCGATCTGATCCTGGAACTGCTCGCCCGGCGCGGCCACGACCTGTCGGGACGGCTCCGCTTCGCCGACGTCTTCACCCCCGCGGACCTGCGCGACCGCTACGGCGCCTGGGGCGGCGCCATCTACGGCAGCGCCTGCCGGGGACGGCTCGCGTCCTTCCTGCGCCCCGGCAACCGCGGGCCCCGGCGCGGCCTCTACCTGGTCGGCGGCTCGGCCCACCCCGGCGGCGGCCTCCCGATGGTGACCCTCGGCGCCCGCATAGTGGCCGGCCTCGTCGCCCAGGACTTCGGCGGAGCGACGCGATGAACCTTCGCTGGGGGAGGGCGCGGCCGTATGAGGCCGCTCACGCGAGTACGGGAACGACCGCCCACCGAATCGTCGAGCGGCCCGAACCACGGCGGAGGTGGGGACTGATGAGGCTGTTCACCCTCGTACAGGCGGTGGCGGGGGCCGTCGCGGTGGCGAGGCTGGCGCGGGGGCGGCGGCGGTCGGCGCCGCTCCAGGCGCGCCAGAACGTAGGAGTGACGATCTCCGTGGTGATCCCGGCGCGGGACGAGGCGCGCCGGATCGGGCCGTGCCTGCGGGCCGTGCTGGGCGCTCCCGCCGTGGACGAGGTGATCGTGGTCGACGACGGTTCCAGCGATGGTACGGGCGAGCTGGCGGCGTCGATGGGGGCCAAGGTCGTGACCGGCGAGCCGCTGCCCGAGGGGTGGGTGGGCAAGCAGTGGGCGCTGCGCCAAGGGGTGGCCGCCGCCTCCTCTGATGTGGTGATCACGCTGGACGCCGACGCCCGGCCCGAACCCGGCCTGTTCGGCGCGATGGCGGGCGCTCTGGAGCGGTACGACCTGGTGAGCGCGGCCCCCCGGTTCGTCTGCGACGGCGTCCTGGAGCAGGCGCTGCACGCGTCCATGCTGGCGACACTGGTTTACCGGTTCGGTCCCGTCGGCCCGCCGGACCCGCCTCCGCCGCACCGCACGGTCGCCAACGGGCAGTGCCTCGCCTTCCGGCGGGACCGGATGACGGCCGTGGACGGGTTCGCCCTCGTACGGGACCGGATGACCGACGACGTGGCGCTGGCCCGTTGCCTGGCCCGGCGCGGCTGGACGGTGGGCTTCCTCGACGCGGGCGGCCTGCTGGAAGTGGACATGCACGACTCGGTGGGAGAACTCTGGCGCGAATGGGGCCGCTCGCTGCCGCTCCACGACGTGACCGGCTCCGGATGGCAGGCCGCCGACCTGGCCCTCCTCTGGCTGACCGGCGCGCTCCCCGTGCTCCGCGTGGTCGCCGGCCGCCCGACCGCGCTCGACCTGACCCTGCTGGGGACGCGGTTCCTCCTGACGGGCGCCCTGCGCGGCAGCTACCGCCGTCCCGGCGTCGGCCTGCTGCTGTCGCCGCTGCTCGACCCCGCCTCCGCGTTCCGCCTCACACATGCCACCTTCCGCCCCGTACGAACCTGGCGAGGTCGTACGTACCCGGACATCAGCGGCGGCGGGCGGTCAGAGCGGCCTGGCCGAAGCGGAGACCGATGAGACACATCAGCGCGCCCGTCGCCGCCACCAGCTCCACCGGCGCGAACAGCAGTTGCAGCACCGGGACGCCGAAGACCGCCAGGCGCGCACCCACCGCGAACGACCGCAGCGCCAGCGCCGCGCCCGCCAGCGCCGCCACCGCCAGCGCGAACGCCGGAGGGCAGATGACCGCGATCCCGCCCGCGAAGGTCAGAATGGAACGACCGCCCCGGAACCCGGCGAAAACCGGCCACGCATGCCCGGCCATCGCCGCCGCCACCGCGGCGTACACCGGCACGACACTCGCCCCGGACACCGAGCCCATCGTGGTGTCCGCGCCGCTGACCAGCAGCCCTGCCACGGCGGCCAGCGCGCCCTTCAGCATGTCACCGGCGAACACCGGCACCGCCGCCCGCACACCGAGCTGTTCCCTGACGTTCCAGTACCCGGGGTTGCGGTCGCCGACCTCGCGCGGGTCGACGCCGTACGCCCGCGCCACCAGCACCGCCACCGGCACCGAGCCGAGCAGGTAACCGGCGATGACCGACACCGCCACCTCAACCATCGCGTCGTTCCACCTCGTCCGGTACGACAGCGTCCGCGAGATGCGGCACATGGCCTTCGACCGGCCGCTGCTGCGCCGCGCCGGCGGGCTGCTGTTCTGGCGGCTGCTCGGCACCGGCCGGGGCCGGGCCATGTCGCCCGGCGCCGACCTGCGGCGGTGGGCGCTGTTCGCGGTCTGGCGCGGCGAGCACGACTTGGACGAGTTCCTGCGCACCTCCCCGATCGCCGCCCGCTGGCGCACCGAGGCCTCCGAACACTGGCAGGTCCGGCTCTCCCCCCTGACCTCCCGCGGCCTCTGGTCCGGCCACGACCCCTTCCCCACCCCAGCCCCGCAGACCCGAGGCAAACCCGTGGCGGCGCGGACTCGCGGCCAAAACCCCCACCTCATTCAGGCGCGGGCTTGCGGAGAGGAACCCTGGCCCGTGGCGGTGTTGACGAGGGCGTCGATCCGGGTGCGGCGGCTGGTCGCCTTCTACCGGTCGGTGCCGTCGGTGGAGGAGTTGCTGCGGCGGCAGGACGGGTGTCTGGCCTCGATCGGGATGGGGGAGTGGCCGCTGGCGAGGCAGGCGACGTTCTCGCTGTGGCGGGATCGGGAGTCGGTGCGCGACTTCGCCTACCAGGGCGAGGCCCATCGGCGGGTGATCGACCGGGTGCGGGCGCACGATTGGTACGCGGAGGAGCTGTTCGCCCGCTTCACCCCGTACGCCAGCGAAGGCACCTGGGACGGCACCGACCCGCTGCGCTGACCCGTTCACGGCACCGGCTCCGCCACGGCCTGCCCGGCCAGCGCGGACGCCACCACACAGGCCCGCGTGATGGTCGCCGCCCGCGACGACCCGTGCGCGACGACGACGGTGCCGCGCAGCCCGAGCAGGGCGGCCCCGCCGTGGGTCTCCGGGTCGTAGCGCCGGGCGACCTCGGCGAGCCGTTCCGGGGACGCGATGCCGGCCTCGGCGACCATGCCCAGCGCCGTACGGACGCAGCCTTCGACGTTCTTCAGCACCACGTTCCCGGTGAACCCGTCGGTGACGATCACATCGACCGTCCCGGCCAGCACGTCGTGCCCTTCGACGTTCCCGTGGAACCGCAGCGGCAGGGCGGCGATCAGCTCGGCGGCCCGCCGCGTCAGCCGGTTCCCCTTTCCAGGTTCGGACCCGATCGACAGCAACCCCACCGAAGGATCCGTACGACCGAGCACCGCTCGCGCGTACCCCGCGCCCAGCAGCGCGAACTGGGCCACCATCGCCGGACTCGGATCAGCCGTCGCCCCCGCGTCCACCAGCACGCTCGCCCCGCCCCGCAGCGAGGGCAGCGCCACCGCCAGCGCGGGCCGCAGCACCCCGCCGGCCCGGCCGATGCCGCGCACCGCGCACGAGACCACCGCACCGGTGGACCCGGCGGACACGAACGCCCCGCCCTCACCCCGCCCGACCAGCTCGCACCCCACGGCCAGGCTCGTGGCCGTCAGCGTCGAGGCGGCGGCCCCGGGCTCGGCCATCGGCACGGCGTCGGAGGCGTGCACCACCCCGATCTCCCCGCCGGCACCGTGCCGCCGCACTTCGGACTCCACCCGCTCCCGGTCACCCACGAGCAGGACAGGCACCCCGTGCCCCCGCCACGCCGCCACCGCCCCGGCCACCGTCTCAGCAGGCCCGTGATCTCCGCCCATCGCGTCCAGGACCACGGGCGGGGTCATGAGAGTTCCATGCTGACGCGGAGCTCGGCCCGCCCCGCCTCGGCGGAGGCCAGCAGCTGCCGGGCGAACAGGGCAGCCCGGTGCAGCCGCGGCACCCGTACCCGCTCCTCAAGCACCTCGAAGCCGCGCCGCTCGATCTCGTCGAGAATCCCCCCGTACAGGTCGAAAGCGGCCCGCAGGCAGGGCCGCGACGAGGCGACGAGCATCCCGATGCCGGGGGCGGCGGCGCGGTAGTGGTCCCGGGCGCGCCCCGCCTCGAACGCCAGCAGCTCCCGCAGCGCAGGCGAGGTACGGCGGGCACCCAGCTCGTCCGGAGAGACCCCGAACTTGTCCATGTCCTCCAGCGGCAGGTAGACCCGCCCCCGCACGTAGTCCTCGCCGACGTCGCGCAGGAAGTTGGTGAGCTGGAAGGCCAGGCCGAGCTGACGGGCGGGCTCGCGGGCCGAAGCCTCGCGGCCGGGCAGCGGCTCCAGCACCGGCAGCATCATCGTGCCGATGGCGACGGCCGATCCCGCCATGTAGCCGAGCAGGTCGTCGTAGGTCTCGTACCGGGTCACCGACAGGTCGGCGCGCATCGACGCCAGGAAGAGCCGGATGTCGTCGTGATCGATCCCGAAAGCCTGGACGGTGTGCAGGAACGCCGGCAGCACCGGCCCGCCCGCCCGCGCCCCCGCCAGCCCGGCCTCGACGTCGTCGGCCAGGGCGTCGAGCGCGCCTGACGGATCTGCGGCCGTGAAGGAGTCGACCAGCTCGTCGGCGTACCGGGCGAACCCGTACAGAGCATGCACATGCCGCCGCTTCCACCGCGGCAGCAGCCGGGTCGCCAGGTAGTAGGACCGGCCGTGGCGGGCGTGCAGCCGCCGGCAGTGTTCGTAGCTGGCGGTGAGCGTCAACGGCCCTCCTTGAGTATCCGTTCGGCGGCGAGCCGGCCGGAGATCAGCACCGGCGGCACCCCGACGCCGGGCGCGGTGTACATGCCGGCGAAGTGCAGCCCCGGCACCCGGCGGGCCACGGCGGACGGCCGCAGCCAGGCCGTCTGGGTGAAGCGGTGGTCGAGCGCGAACGGGGTGCCGACGGTGTGCCCGCGCGCTTTCCAGGCGGGCGGGTCGAGGACCAGCCGGGGCGCGCCCGCGAGGTCGCCGTAGCCGAGCTCGGCCATCCGGCTCAGCAGCCGCTCCTCCAGCCGGGGGCGGAGCCGGCCCCAGCCGCCGTGGCGCAGGTTGGGCGCCGGTTCGAGGACGCTGAGCGTGGCGTGCTCGTCCGGCTCCGGGCAGGTGACCAGCAGGCTCGGGTCGGGTTGCGGCCTGCCCGCCTCCAGTGCCCGGAACGTCTCCCGCCAGGCCCGCCCGAAGTGGAGCGTATGGTGCGCCTGCCCCTCGAACGGCCGCTCCAGCCCGACATGCATGACCAGGCAGGACGGCGAGTGGCGAGGGCGCCGCAGCCGCCAGTCGTCCGCGAGAGCTGGCAGCATCCGCCGGGCCGCCAGCCGATCGCACGCGACGACCACCTGCGACGCGGCCAGCCGCTCGCCGTCCTCCAGCAGCACCCCGGTGACGCCGTCGCCGTCCGTCTCGACCCTCCGGGCAGACGCGCCGTAGCGGACGCTCCCGCCCAGCTTCTCCAGCAGCGCCGCCAGGGCCGCCGGGATGGCGTGCATGCCGCCGCGCTCCGGGAAGTACACGCCGCCGACGGTGTCCATGTGCGCGACGACCGCGTACACCCCCAGAGCCCGCTGCGGCGACAGCCCCACGTACAGGGCCTGGAACGTGTGCGCCCTGATCAGCCGCGGATCCCGCAGATGACAGGCCGCCAGCCGGTCCAGCCGACGGAACCCGCCCAGCGCGGCCAGCCGCAGCAGCGCGACCGGCCGGGCCAGCGCGCGCAGCCGGGTCACGTCCGCGTCGATGAACAGCGGCCACTCGACCCGGAACAGCTCGTCCAGCAGCCGCCGGTAGCGCGCGTAGCGGGCCGCCTCCGCGGCCCCGCACACCGCACGCACCTGCTCGATCATCGCCTCGCGCTCCGGCCGCACATCCAGCCGCGACCCGTCGTGGAAGACCATCCGGTACGAGGGATCCAGCCGTCGCAGCGGCACCCAGTCCCGCAGCTCCTGCCCGGCCGCCCCGAAGATCTCGGCCAGCACCCCGGGCATGGTCAGCACCGACGGCCCCGTGTCGAACCGGTACGGCCCAACACGCGCGGTCCCGCAGCACCCGCCCGGCTCCTCCAGAGCCTCGACCACGGTGACTTCACGACCGGCGGCGGCCAGGCGGACGGCCGCCGCCAGCCCGCCCAGCCCCGCTCCGACGACGACCACCGGCCCCATCACGACTTCTCCTCCGTGGCGAGCACGGCCAGCTCGGCCAGCGCCACCCGGGCGTCCGGCGGCACGCCCGGCGGCCGGTCCAGCGCCGCCACGGCCTCCTCGACCAGCGCTGAGATGCGCCGCTCCGCCGCCTCCCGCGCCCCGCACGCCACCATCAGGTCTTTCGCGACGGCCACCCCGCGCTGATCGGCGATGTCGTCCAGCAGCGGACTCCCCGTCTCCCGGCGGGCCCAGGCGAGCAGATAGGTCGCCTTGCCCTGCAGCAGGTCCGCCCCGGCGGGCTTCCCGGTCCGCGCCGGATCCCCGAACACGCCCTCCACATCGTCCCTGAGCTGGAACGCCTCCCCCAGCGGCAGCGCGTACGAGGTCAGCAGCCGCCGCGTCCCCGGGCAGCCGCCCGCGACGGCGTGCCCCAGGTGCAGGGGCCGCTCGACGGTGTACTTGCCCGACTTGTACAGCGAGATCACGCCCGCCCGGTCATCGCCGCCCCCGGCCGCCCGGGTGAGATCCAGATACTGCCCGCCGACCGCCTCCACCCGCATCCGGGTCAGCACGTCGAGCGCCGCCCCGAGCCGCGCCCCGGTCTCCAGCAGGGCGGCGTCGGCCCAGCTCAACGCCAGCAGCGCGAGCAGCGTCGCCGCCGACTCCCCGAACCTTCCGGCGTCCCCCCGCCACCCGGACCGCCGATGCAGCCCCGCCAGCGCCACATGCGCCGCCGGCCGGCCGCGCCGCGTCCCCGCCTCGTCCATCACGTCGTCCAGCAGCAGCGCCGCCGCGTGCACCAGCTCCACCGCGCAGGCCGCGGGCACCACCGCCGCCGCCCCCTCACCCCCGGCCGCCCGATACCCCCAGTACACGAACGCCGGCCGCAACCTCTTCCCGCCCTCCAGCACGAACGAGGTCAGGAACTCCCGCACCAGGCTTATGTCCGCCTCGTCCAGAAAACCCAGCCGCCCGACCTCTTGATCGAGCAATCCCGCCAGGCGCCGGTCGACCAGCTCACGAACGTCGCAGCTCAGCTCGGTCACCGTGTCCATGCACGAGGCCCCTTCGGTCGTCAACGGAAGTTTCCGCACGAGGGGAGCAAGCGCACCATCACGGTAACCAGCGGACGCCCGTTTCCGAACGGGACACGCCCGCCCGGTACGTCCGCGGTTACCGTGCGGAGGGAACGCTCTAGGCGGCGGGCCGCCGGTGGAAGAGGGCGCTGCGCACCACCCGGCTGACCAGCTCATCGCGCTGGTTCAGGCCCCGGTGCTCCAGCTTGACGATCCCCTGGGTGGGGCGGGACTTCGACTCGCGAGCCTCCAGGACGGTGGAGACCACGCGGATGGTGTCGCCGTGGAAGACCGGGGCCGGCATCTCGACCACCTCGTAGCCGAGGTTGGCGACCGTGGTGCCCAGCGAGATGTCGGTCACGCTCAGGCCGATCACCAGAGAGAGCGTGAACAGGCCGTTCACGACCCGGGTGCCGAACTCCGACTCCTTGGCGAACTCCTCGTCCAGGTGGAGAGGCTGCGGGTTCATGGTCAGCGTGCTGAACAGGACGTTGTCCGACTCGGTGACGGTCCTCCTGATCGGGTGCTCGATCACCAGCCCCGGCGTGAGCTCCTCGTACCACAGCCCCATAGGGGTCTCCTTCCCATTACGAACGAACGATCGCTAGTATAGCTGTGCGGCCTTCTCCGCACAGGGGCAGGCCACTCTGCAACGAACGCTCGATTGTTCGGAGGTGTTGGCGCTGAAGCACGCATACACGCCGGTGGGGCCGGTGCCATGAGGCGCGCTGAGCGGATCGACGATGCGGACCGCCGCGCCTGGGAGGAGCCCGGCGTCTACCGTGTCGCCTCGGGAGTGCACCGCATCCCGCTGCCGATCCCCGAGGACGGCCTCCGGGCGGTCAACGTGTACGTCGTGGAGGGCGAGCACGGGCTGACCCTCATCGACGCGGGCTGGGCCGTGCCCGAGTCCCGGGCCCTGCTCGGCGACGCGCTGGCGGCTCTCTCGTACAAGGTGGGCGATGTGTCGGACATCCTGGTCACCCACATCCATCACGACCACTACTCACAGGGCGTGACCCTGCGCGGAGAGACCGGGTGCAGGCTCCGCCTCGGCGAACACGAGCGGCACTCCCTGGAGGTGCTGAGCGCCGGTGAGGAGAAGGAGGGCGCCGCCCAGATCGCCCAGCTCCGCCGGCACGGCGGCGACGACGTGATCCGGGCGCTGGACGCGATCGGCTACGGCGACGACTCCGATCCCGCCAAATGGGAGGCACCCGACGAGTGGGTCGCCGACGGGCGGCTGTTCGAGGTGGGCCGCGCCCGGCTGCGCGCCCTCCACACCCCCGGCCACACCGTCGGTCACCTCGTCTTCGACGACGCGGACCGGGGCCTGCTGTTCACCGGCGACCACGTGCTGCCGCAGATCACCCCCTCGATCGGGTACGAGAGCAGGGGAGGCAGGCTGCCGCTGCGCGACTTCATGGAGTCGCTGCGGGCTGTCCTCGCCCTGCCCGACCGGCTCATGCTTCCGGCACACGGGCCGGTGACCTCCAGCACGCACGCGCGGGCCGCCGAGCTGCTGGCCCATCACGAGCAACGGCTGGACGCGTGTGCGGCCCTGCTCGGCAGCCGGCCGCGCACCGCGTACGAGATCGCCGGCGGCCTGGGCTGGACCAGGCGCGAGCGCCGGTTGAGCGAACTCGACCCGGTCAACCGGATGCTCGCCGTCTGCGAGACCGCGGCCCACCTGGAACTGCTGGCCGTCACCGGCCGGTGCACCCGCACGGAACAGGACGGCGTCGTCCGCTATCGACAGGAGACATCGTGACCACGCTCCCCGGCTACCTCCGCCCCGGTGACACCGTCACCACGCAGGCCACCACCGTCACCGAGTCCCACGTCGTCTCGTGGGCCTCGCTCACCGGCGACTGGCTGCCGATCCACACCGACCGCGAGTACGCCGCGCGCAGCCGGTTCGGGGAGCGGATCGCGCACGGGCCGCTCACGCTGGCCCTCGCGCTCGGGCTCAGCACGCAGACGGACGTCATCGACGGCGACCGGACCACGGCCTGGCTCGGCATGCACGACCTGCGCGCGCTCGCCCCCGTGCTGATCGGCGACACGATCAGGGCGGTGGTGGAGGTGGCTGAGGTGCGGCCGTCCAAGCAGGAGGGCCGGTTCGTGGTACGGCTCGCGTACCGCGTGCTCAACCAGCGCGACGAGGACGTGATGACGTTCACCAGCGTGCTGATGATGTCCGCCGAGGCGCCCTGACACGACGAGGGCCGGTCCCACCCGGGACCGGCCCTCACCGCGTACGGGTCAGAACGAGCGGGGGAGCTCCAGCAGCCGCTCGCCCAGGTAGTTGCGGACCATGTCGTTGGCGAGCGGGGCGAACACCCACAGCCGGACATCCCTGAACCAGCGCTGCATCGGGTACTCGCGGCTGAACCCGGCGCCGCCCAGGATCTCCATCCCGTCCTGGGTGACCTTGACGGCCGCCTCCGATGCGGCGATCTTGGCCATGGACGACAGCAGGTCGGCCCGCCCACCTGCCGCCTCGACGGCCGCCGCGCGGGCCAGCAGCGAGCGCGCGGACTCGATCGCGAGCGCCCCGTCGACCAGCCGGTGCTGCACGGCCTGGAAGGCGCCCAGGGTCGAGCCGAACGCGGCCCGCTCTCGCGCGTACTCCACGGCGAAGTCGAGAGCGCCGGTGGCCGCGCCGATCGAGCCCGCGGCGGCGTTGATCCGTTCCCGGTTCAGCGTCGAGACCACCTGACGGAAACCGGAGCCGACGTCGCCGATGACCGCGTCGCCCGGCAGCGCCACGTCGTCGAAGAACACCTCGCAGGTGTCGAGCCCGTGCACGGCGACCGTGGGCAGCTCGCGGATCTGCAGGCCGGGCGTGCCCGCGGGCATCAGGAACATAGTCACGCCGTCCACTGACGACCCCTGGACCGGTGCGGTCCTGGCCAGCACGATGAGCGCGTCCGCCCGCAGCGCTCCTGAGATCCACGTCTTCTGGCCGGACAGCACCCATCCGTCGCCGTCGCGCCGCGCGGTGGTGCGCATGGCGCGGGCGATGTCAGTGCCGCCACCGGGCTCCGACAGCGCGAAGGACATCTTGACGGCACCGGTGTGGAGCCGGTCCAGCCACTCCTCGCGCTGCTCGGGGGAGCCGTGCGTGCCCAGGATGTGGGTGATCATGTACTGCACCACCATGTGCACCGCCATGGAGGTGGGGCCGGCGGCGAGCTCCTCGATGACGACGATCTGGTCGCGGATGTCGCCCAGCCCGCCGTGATCGGGATGTCCGCCGATGGCGTGCACCCCGAGCGCGCGCATCGCCTCGTGCAGTTTGTCGTCGAACCGCTCCTGCTCGTCGAGGCGGAGCACCTCGTCGACCGGGCTGGTCGCGCCGATGAGTCTGCGCAGCTCCGTCCGGAGCTCGGCCCGTTCGGGAGTGTCCGCGGCGGGGTCGGCCTGTCTGCCTGCGGCGTCGGTGAGTGGTCTCATGTGGCTGCTCCGGGATCTCTCATACGGGGTAGACACCGTTACGGCGGGCCGGCGGCGTCTTGCGCTTGCGCCGGTAGACGTCGAACCGGTGAATCAGTTCACGCCGCAGGTCCTCATAGCTGACGACGGCCTCCACGGCGTTCTCGTTCGCGATCTGGAAGACGTCGATCTGCTGCTCGTACTCGGCGCGCAGCTCGGTCACCAGCTGCTGCCGTTCCTTCTCGTCCTCGATCGCCATCACCCGGTTGTAGTGGATGCCGGCGATGGCGGCCTCCGGGCCGAGCAGGGCCGGCTTGGCGGTGGGCAGGGCGAGTACCGCGTCGGGGTTCATCGGACTGCCCGACATGCCCAGGTAACCACCCCCGTAGGCCTTCCTGACGATCACCGCGATCCTCGGCACGCGGCTCTCGGCGACGGCGAACAGCATCTTCGCCCCGTGCCGGATGATGCCCTCCTTCTCGGCCACCGTGCCGAGCATGTAGCCGGGGACGTCGATGAGGAAGAGCAGCGGCACGTTGTACGCGTTGCACATCCAGACGAACCGGGCCGCCTTGTCGGAGGAGTCGCTGAACAGCACCCCCGCCTTGACTGCCGACTGGTTGGCCACGATGCCGACGGGAGAGCCGTTCAAGCGGGCGAAGCCGGTCACCAGCTCGGGCGCGAACAGCTCCTTGTGCTCGAAGAACGAGTCGCAGTCGACGACGGCCTCGATCAGCTCGCGCACGTCGTACGGGACGGCCTGGTCCTCGGGGACGATGTCGCGCAGCGACTCGGTCGGCCGGGGCTCCCTGGGCGCCGCCACCGGCGGCGTCGACCGCCAGCTCGACGGCAGATAGGAGAGGTAGAGGCGGATGGCCGCGATGGCCTCCTCCTCGGTCTCGGCGAGCAGGTCGCTGAGACCGGAGACGCGGCTGTGCAGGTCGGCGCCGCCCATCTCCTCCAGCGACACCGACTCGCCGGTCACCATCTCGGCGACGCGGGGCGAGCCGATGTAGGCGGTGGCGGTGCCGCGCACCATGATGATCACGTCGCACAGGGCGGGCACGTATGCCGAGCCGGCGGGGGAAGGGCCGAACAGGGCGCAGATCTGCGGGACCCGGCCGGAGATCTGCACCTGGTTGTAGAAGATGTTGCCCCAGGCGTGGCGGCCGGCGTAGCTCTCGAACTGCTCGTCGATGCGGGCCCCCGCCGCGTCCACGAGGTAGACCAGGGGCAGTTCCAGCTCGTCGGCGAGGAGCTGCATCCGAGTGATCTTCTCGAAGGTGCGCTTGCCCCAGGTGCCGGCCTTGACCGTGTAGTCGTTGGCGATCACGCACACCCGGCGCCCGTCGACGGTGCCGATGCAGGTGACCACGCCGTCGGCGGGCAGGCCGTCGGCGTGCCGGGCGAGCAGGCCGTCCTCGAAGTCCTCGATGTCGTCGAGAAGCAGCCGGAGCCGGTCGCGTACGAGCAGCTTGCCGGCGGCCTCGTGCTTCTGGCGGTTCTTCTCGCTGCCGCCGAGCCGGGCGGCCCGCAGGCGGGCCTGGAGCTCCTCGTGGATGTCCGCTTGCGGCGAGGGATCGAGGGGAACAGCGGAAGTCATAGGTGTTCGTCCCATCAGACACGGGTGCGGGCGGGAGCAGCTACGTTCACGCACGTCAGAAAGCTGCTCGACCAGGATTACCTACGAACGCTCGTTCGTCAAGCGGCCGACGAAGGCGACAGAAGATCCGTCTCGGAGGCCAGGAACCACTCCAGCTCCCCGATGAAGGCCTCCTCGTGCTCGCGTAGCGGATCGGCCTCCGGGCTCTCGAAGGCGGCCTTGACCGCGCGCACGTCGTCGAACCAGAGCTCGGCGCAGCCGTCCCAGGGCCATGTTTTACGGTGCTCGATCGCCGGGTTCTGCCGGTAGCCGCGCAGGCCGGGCAGGGCGAGTACCAGCGGGGGATGCTCCTCCTGCCAGAACCTCAGGAACTCCTCACGGCTGAGGCCCGGCTTACGGCGGATGAGGGCGACGACTTTGATCATTTCTTCTCCAGGTTCGCGGTGGGTGCGTAGGCGGCCAGCAGGCTGTCGATGACCTCGTCGAGGGGGAGCCGGCCGTCCTCCCGGTACCAAGAGGCGACGTGGACGCAGATCGCCACACCGGCGTACGCGGCCATCTTGACGTCGGGCACGGAGATGGTGCCGGCGTTCACGCACTCCTGGAGCGCCGACTCCAGCATGCGCTCGTAGCGGTCACGCAGCTCGATCACCCGGGCCCGGTTCTCGTCGGACAGCGAGCGCAGCTCGGTGTTGCCGACCAGGGCCTCCAGCCGGTGCTCGGCATGGAACCTGATGCCCTCTCTCATGAACGCCAGCAGCCGTTCCTGTGGAGTGGCGGCGGCCGCGACCCGGCGCTCGGTGACGCTGATGAGCTGCTGCATGACCTCGGTCATGATGGTCGCGAGCAACTGCTCCTTGCTCTTGATGTGGTTGTAGAGGCTGGCGACCTGCAGTCCGACCGCGTCGGCCAGCTGTCGCTGCGAAGTGGCCTCGAAGCCCTGGCGGTGGAAAAGCTCCACGGCCGCGCTGCGGATGGCCACGGCGGTGGGGACCGTGCTGTCGCGCGATCCTCGGGTGGTTGCGGCCATACTTTTCGTCCTCTCTCTCGGGGTGGTTCGCCGGTCTCTGATCATCGGCCGACAAGGACCATACTGTTACCGGTGACCTAGAGAGCGGCGTTCAATTCGCGCAGCCGGTGCAGGGTCTCCTCGGCCCGGTTCGCCGAGCGCCAGCTCAGGTCGAAGGTCAGGCGGGTGGCGCCGGCCGCGACCAGCTCGCCGAGATACTCCTCGAAGGCGGAGGTGAAGACGTCGCGCGCCCGGGCTGCCACCCGGAGGGTGATGTCCAGGTCGTCCGGCTCCTTGCCGGCCGCGGCCGCCTCGGCGCGCAGGGTCTCCACCACCCGGCGCAGATGCCCGGGATCCATCCGGCCGCCGGTGATCGTGCCGAGCCAGCCGTCGCCGCGTGAAGCGGCCCGCCGAAGCGCGGCCGGCGACTCGCCGCCGATGAGGATCGGCATCCGCTCCTGGACCGGCACGGGGTTGGCGTGCACGCCCGAAGGCACCGTGAACGGACCGTACTCACCCGCGGGAGGCCTGCCCGTCCAGGTGGCGCGCATGAGGTTGATGGCCGCGTCCATCCGCTTGCCCCGGGCGGTGAACGGCACACCGAGCGCATCGAACTCCTCGGCCAGCCAACCTGCCCCGGCACCCATGGTGACCCGGCCCCCGCTGAGCCGGTCGAGGGTGGCGAGCTGCTTGGCCAGCATGATCGGATGCCGGTGGGGGAGCACGGCCACGCTCACGCCGAGCCGGGTCGTGGTGGTGACCGCGGCGAGGAATGAGAGCACGACCACCCAGTCGTACCAGTCGGCGTCGGCGGGCAGATAGAACTCGCCCGTCTCGCTGAACGGGTAGCGGGAGCGCGGCTTCTCGATCAGCACGGTGTGGTCGCTGACCCAGAGGCTCTCGAAGCCGTGCCGGTCGATCATCGCGGCCATGCCGCGCATCCCGAGGCCGCCGGTGTCGTGCTCGCCCGGCGGCAGATGGACGCCGAAGTGGCAGGTGGTACGGGTCACAGCTGTCCTCTCGCCGTCATCGGTTATGCTAACGAACGATCGTTAGGAGTGTACATGTCTGCACTGTCTCTCGCCCCCTCTTCTCACCGGCTCGTGCCCGGAAGCCCGGCCACCATCGGAGCGGGCCGATGAGCGAAGGACGCACCTCATGGGAACCCCGCCCCGGGCTCAGGCACGGCTCACGGCTCGCCATGACCGCCGCGGAGGTGGACGACTTCCTTGCAGGCCAGCGGACCTGCCGAGTGGCGACCGTGGGCCCGGACGGCCGGCCGCACGTCAGCCCGCTCTGGTTCGCCTGGGACGGCTCGAGCATCTGGCTGTGCTCACTGGTGAG
Organism: Nonomuraea sp. NPDC049649; assembly: GCF_040675175.1. Taxonomy (NCBI): domain Bacteria; kingdom Bacillati; phylum Actinomycetota; class Actinomycetes; order Streptosporangiales; family Streptosporangiaceae; genus Nonomuraea; species Nonomuraea sp. NPDC049649. The sequence continues at coordinate 16,643 of NZ_JBFAOH010000051.1, read as the reverse complement.
GAGCCGGCGGTTTTCCGACCTGGTCGCGGAGCCGCGGGTGGCGCTCGTCGTGGACGCTGGCGAGGAGTACGGCGAACTGCGCGGGGTGGAGATCCGAGGGTCCGCGCAGGTCGTCGGTCCCGTGCCGTGGGACGGCGTGGTGACGCCCGAGCTGGCGGAGGCGGAGCGGCTGTTCGCGGAGAAGTATCCCGAGCAACGGCACGTCCGCAGGAAGGGCCGCCACGCGTGGGTACGGGTCGAGCCGGACAGCATGAGCACCTGGGACTTCCGTAAGGGCTGATCCGGGGCGCGCCGTCGGCGCGCCTTCCGGTTCACCAGGACGCCGGGCCGACCGCGCCGCTCTCCAGGAGACGGTCGATCTCCGCGGGGCTGAGGTCGTGCTCGGCGAGAAGAGCGCGGACGTCCGTGCTCGACGGCTCGGCGTGCGCCGCGGAGACCGCCGGGGTGCCGGTGAAACGGGGCGCGGGAGCGGCGTGCCCGTCCACGTACGTGCCGCGCGCCTCCAGGTGCGGATGGCGCATGGCCTCCTGGGCCGAGAGGACCGGCGTGACGCAGGCGTCGCGCCCGTCGAACACCTCCTCCCAGTGCGCCCGGGGGTGCTCCGCAAAGGCCGCGGAGAGGACCTCCGTGATGGCGGGCCAGCGGGACCGGTCCAGCCGGCCGTCCACCAGGTCGGCCCGTCCGGACAGCCCGAGCCCGTCGAGCAGGTCCAGGTAGAACGGCTCTTCCAGCGCGCCCACCGCGACGTGCCGCCCGTCCGAGCACGGGTACACGCAGTAGAAGGGCGCGCCGCCGTCCAGCAGGTTGACGCCGCGCTCCCCGGTCCACCGACCGGCGGCTGTGAGCCCGTACACGATGCTCATGAGCGAGGCGACGCCGTCCACGATCGCGGTGTCCACCACCTGGCCGCGGCCGGTGGCGCGGGCGGACAGCAGCGCGGAGGTGACGCCCAGTGCGAGGTAGAGCGCGCCGCCCGCGTAGTCGCCGAGCAGGTTGACCGGCACTGTAGGCGGGCCGTCCGCGGGGCCGATGGCGTGCAGCGCGCCGGTGAGCGCGATGTAGTTGATGTCGTGGCCGGCGGCCTGGGCCAGCGGTCCGTCTTGCCCCCAGCCGGTCATCCGCCCGTACACCAGCCGGGGGTTGGCCGCGAGGCAGTCGGCGGGGCCGAGCCCGAGGCGTTCGAGCACGCCGGGCCGGAAGCCTTCGAGAGTCACATCGGCACGGGCCACCAGCCGCTTGGCCACGGCCACGCCGTCGGGCGACTTCAGGTTCACGGCGAGGAAGCGCCTGCCCCGGTCGATCACCGGGTTGTGCGGGTTGGTGGGGGCGGCGGGGCCGGGACGGCGCAGGGTGATCACGTCCGCGCCGAGGTCGGCCAGCGTCATCGCACAGAAGGGCACCGGCCCCTGTCCGCCCAGCTCGACCACGCGCACCCCGTGCAGCGGGCCGCTCATGAGCCCGCGAGTCCCAGCATCTGACGGGCGGTCTGGACGTGGGCGATGTCGATGTGCTCGCCCTCGAAGTCCACCGCCGCGCGGCCCTGGGCTTCGGCCGCCTCGAAGGCCGCCACCATCCGCCGGTAGCGGTCCAGCTCCTCATCGGTCAGCCCATACGTGGCGTTGATCGTCGCGACGTGCGACGGGTGCAGGAGCACCTGCCCGCGGAAGCCGAGCCGGCGGTTCTGCGCGGTGAACGTGGCGAGCCCGTCGAGGTCGTGCACGTCCTGCCAGATCCCGCAGATCGGGTGGGTGATGCCCGCGGCGCGGCAGGCGACCAGGGCACGGCTGCGCAGGTAGAGCGTCTCCAGGCCCTCCAGCGTCCACTCGAAGCCGATCTCCCGTGCGATGTCCGCGCCCTTGGCCGCGGCGACCAGTAGCGACGCGACACGTGGGGTGGCCGAGGCCAGTTGCTCGCAGTTGGCCACCGACTGGGCGGTCTCCAGTGTCGGCACCAGCCCGACCGAGCCCGGCTCCACTCCGTGCTCGGACTCGAAGTACCCGACCAGCGCGTCGAAGCGGATGACGTCCTCGGCTGTGTAGATCATCGGGAGCAGCAGCGCGTCGACGCCGGGCCGTACCACGGCCGCCAGGTCCTTGCCCACGTGCGGGGTGCCGAGTCCGTTGGGCCGGACGATCACGCCGACGTCGGCGTGTTCGGCGCGGAGCCGGGCCACCGACTCGGCCACGGTCTGCCTGGCCTCGGCCTTGAGCTGCTCCGGGACGGCGTCCTCCAGGTCCAGGATGACCGCGTCGGTGCCGGCGCGGACCGCCTTGTCCACCCAGTCGCCGCGGTGACCCGGCACGAAGAGCAGGGACTTGTAGGGCTTCATCGCGGCTCCGTCCGGGGGTGTCTTGACATGGGAGTTGGCATGCGCCAAGAATACGAACGATCGCTCGTTTGTCAAAGGAGGGGAAACTGTGGACCGGCTCCGCTTCGACCTCAGCCCGACCCGCATCCTCGCGGCCGAGATCACCACGGACACCAGTCAGAGCGACGGTGCCATCCGAGTGGCCGGCGTGCACCAGGGTGTCGGGGCCTCGGCGATCTGGCTGGGCAAGGTCAGCAACGAGCCCGCCTACCGTTCCGTGCCCCACCACCACGCCGACGCCGAGACCGCCGGCTACGTGCTCAAGGGCAAGGCCCGGATCTACTTCGGCGAGGGCTACCGCGACTACTACGACCTGGAAGAGGGCGACTTCGTGCACGTGCCGCCGTGGATGCCGCACATCGAGTGCAACCGCAGCGCCGACGCCGAGCTCGTCTGGATGACCGCCCGTACCCCCGACAACCTCGTCGTCAACCTCGACGACATCGACCTTCCCCCCTCGGAGTACACGACGTGACCGGTTCCCCCCTGTTCGGCAAGGTATTGGTCGCCAACCGGGGCGAGATCGCGGTCCGCGTCATCCGCGCCTGCCGCGACCTCGGCATCACCTCGGTCGCGGTGCACTCCGACGCGGACGCGGACGCCCTGCACGTACGCCTCGCGGACGAGGCGTACGCACTGCCGGGCACCTCGCCCGCCGACACATACCTGAACGTAGACATGATCATGAAGGCGCTGTCCGAGAGCGAGGCCTGCGCGGTGCACCCGGGCTACGGCTTCCTGTCGGAGAGCACGGTGCTGGCCGAGGCCGTCACCAAGGCGGGCAAGGTGTTCATCGGTCCGCCCACCGAGGCCATCTCCGTCATGGGCAGCAAGGTCACCGCCCGGCAGGCGGCCGAACGCGCCGGCGTGCCGCTCGTCCCCGGCAGCGACGGCCCGGTCACCTCGGGTGACGACGTGCGCGCCTTCGGCGACCGGCACGGCTACCCGATCGCGGTCAAAGCCTCCTACGGCGGCGGCGGGCGCGGCATGCGCATCGTGCGCGACGGCGCGGAGGCCGACGAGGCGGTGGCGGCCGCCCAGCGGGAGGCTCAGGCCTACTTCGGGCAGCCGGAGATCTACCTGGAGCGCTACCTGGAGCGCCCCCGCCACGTCGAGGTGCAGATCGTCGCCGACACGCACGGCGGTGTGATCTCGCTCGGTAACCGTGACTGCACGGTGCAGCGCCGGCACCAGAAGCTGATCGAGGAGGCGCCGTGCACGGTGATCTCCGACGCCACCCGGCGGGCCATGGACGAGGCCGCCGTGGCGCTGGCCGCGTCTGTCGGCTACGTGGGCGCGGGCACGGTCGAGTTCCTGGTCGAGGACGACGCGTTCTACTTCCTGGAGATGAACACCAGGCTCCAGGTGGAGCACCCGGTGACCGAACTGGTCACCGGCGTCGACCTGGTCGCCGAGCAGATCCGGGTGGCGGCAGGCCTGCCGCTGTCGATCCGTGCCGAGGACGTGGTCATGCGCGGTCACGCACTGGAACTGCGGATCAACGCCGAGGACCCGACCAGCGGGCTGTTCCGGCCCACTCCGGGCAAGCTCACCGAGCTGCGCCCGCCACTCGGGTTCGGGGTCAGGTTTGACGGCGGGTACGAGACCGGTGACACGGTCAGCGAGTACTACGACGGGCTGATCGGCAAGCTGATCGTGCACGCGCAGGACCGGCCCGCCGCCATCGCCCGCGCACGGAGGGCGCTGTCGGAGCTGCGGGTGTCGGGCGTGGCCACCACCCGGCCCGCTCACGACGCCGTCCTGGGGCACCCCGAGTTCGTCGGCGACCGCCACCATACGACGTGGCTGGAGACCGACGCCGACCTGGCGCACGCGCTCACCCCGGCGGAGACTGAGGCGGCCGCTCCGGAGCCGGTGGCCGACCGGTCCTTGGTTGTGGTGGCGGGTCGCGAGTACTGGATCCCCTATCACGCCGAGCCGGCAGCAGGAGCCGCGGCACCGCCTCAGGCGGCGCCCCCTCCGTCCGGATCGAGCCGGCGTCGCTCCGCCGGGATGGCGGGTTCCTCCGACGGCATCGTCCGCGCCCCCATGCAGGGCACCATCGCGGCCGTCTCCGCCCAGGTCGGCTCGGAGGTCGGTGCTGACGACGTGGTATGTGTCCTGGAAGCGATGAAGATGGAGAACCCGGTCACCGCGGGCAAGGCGGGCCGGGTCACCGAGGTCCGGGTGACGGTCGGCGCCGGTGTCTCGCCGGGCGACACACTCCTGGTCATCGAGTGATCGAGAGAGCAGGGAACCATGCGCACTACCGCTGATTTTCTCCGTCTGAACCGGCGCCGCTACCCCGACCGCATCGCCGTGGTGGACGAGAACTCTCGTATCACCTACGCGGAGCTCGCCGACCGGGCCTACGCCCTCGCGGCGGGGTTGCGGGCGGACGGGGTCCAGCGCGGCGACACGGTGGGCATCCTGGCGGGCAACTCCATCTTCGTCGTGGAGGCCTACCTGGGTGTGCTCTGCGCCGGGGCGGTGCCGGTCATGTACAACTGGCGCTGGGCCACGCCCGAGCTGGTGTTCGGGCTGAACGACTCCCGGGCCGAGCTGGTCCTGGTCGACCAGGAGTGGGCCGCGTCGCTGAAGGCGGCCCAGGACACCGGAGAGCTGCGCTTCCTGCGCCGCGTGGTGGAGGAGGGGCCGGACTACGAGGACTTCCTGGGCGAGCCGGTCGAGCCCGAGCTCACGGGTGACATGGACGCGACCAACGTCATCATGTTCACGGGCGGCACCACCGGCTTCCCCAAGGGCGTGGTGCTCTCCGAGCGCAGCGCTGTTGGCAACGGGCTCAACGAGATCATCGACACCGACATGGAGCACTCGGACGTCACGCTGCTGATCGCGCCGATGTTCCACGCCGCGTCGCTGCTGTGCTGGTTCGTGCCTCACCTGATGCTGGGCGCCACTTCGGTGCTGATGCGCCGCTTCGACGAGCGTCAGGTGGGCGAGGTGGTGCAGCGCGAGGGCGTGACCAACGGCTTCCTGGTCCCCAACATGGTGCGCAGGTTGCTCGCCGCCAACGTCTTCTCCGACTACGACTGGTCCAGCTACCGGCGCATGTACGTGGGTGGCGCGATCTTCAAGCTGCCCGACAAGACCGCCGTCCGCGACGCGCTGCCGCACGTGCGCATCTACTACCAGTACGGGCTGACCGAGGGCGGGCCGATCGTCACCCGGCTGCGCCCGGAGGACATGTTCCGTGAGGACGTCGACGGATCGATGGGGCGTGAGTTCCTCCTCGCCGAGGTGCAGCTGCGTGCCCTGGACAGCGACGAGGAGGTGCCGGTCGGCGAGGTCGGCGAGATCACCGTCCGGGCCCCCAACATCATGGACGGCTACTTCGGCAGGCCCGAGGAGACCGCCCAGGTGCTGAGCGACGACGGGTGGCTGCGTACCGGCGACCTCGCCTCCAAGGACGAGCAGGGCTACTTCTACTACCACGACCGCGCCAAGGACATGATCAAGACCGGTGGCGAGAACGTGTACTCGGCCGAGGTCGAGCGGGTGCTCTACACCCATCCCCAGGTCAGCGAGGTGGCGGTCATCGGCGTGCCGAGCTCGCAGTGGGACGAGGAGGTCTGCGCGGTCGTCGCCCTCAAGGAGGGCGCCGAGCTGAGCGACCAGGACCTGAAGGACTACTGCAGGCAGCAGCTGGCGGGCTACAAGATCCCCAAGCGCATCGCCTTCGTGGCGCCTCAGGACATGCCGGTCAACGACAGTGGCAAGATCATGAAAACCCGTCTGCGATCGATGGGGCTGTTCTGATGCGCCTGGCCACGCTGCGGACCACTGAGGGCACCCGGGCCGCCCGCCGCGAGGGGGACGTCTACGTACTGCTGGACGCCCCAGACGTCGGCGCGCTGCTGCGCGGCGCGGACCGGGCGGCCGAGGTGGGCACCGTGTCAGTCGCCGAAGCCGACTACGCGCCGCTGGTGCTCGATCCGGCCCGGATCGTCTGCGTCGGACTGAACTACCGCTCGCACATCGTGGAGATGGGACGGGACGTCCCCGAACACCCCACGCTCTTCACCAAGTTCGCGAGCACGCTCACCGGCGCCCGCGACGACCTGGTGATCCCGGCCGAGAGCGAACAGGTCGACTGGGAGGCCGAGTTGGCGGTCGTGGTCGGCCGCCCGCTTCGGCGGGCCGACGAGGACGAGGCGCTGGCGGCCATCGCCGGCTACACGGTCGCCAACGACATCTCGATGCGCGACTGGCAGTGGCGAACAGGCCAGTGGCTGCCGGGCAAGGCGTTCGACGCGACCACACCGCTGGGACCGGAACTGGTGACGCCGGAGGAGGTGGACCACGCCGCCGATCTGGAGGTCACCTGCGAGGTGGACGGCGTGGTCCGGCAGCGCGGCCGTACGTCCGATCTGGTCTTCAGCCCGGCCGCGGCGCTCGCGTACGTCAGCCGCTTCACAGCCTGGGAACCCGGTGACGTGCTGCTCACCGGCACGCCGGGCGGAGTCGGAGCGGCGTCCGGCCTGCGGCTGCTCCCGGGGTCGGTGGTGACCACCGCGGTCGAGGCGCTCGGGACGTGCGTGAACCGGTGCGTGACCGAGTCCTGAGCGGTTGCCGGACGATAACGAATTTTGAGCATGACATAAGTGCCCTTTTGGCCCTTTATTTTCCGTGATACGTTTCACGAACGGTCGTTCGTTCGCCGAGTGTGTGCCTGGCGAACCGCCCCGAAGGGAGAATCTCGTGAAGTTCGATTCGGCGTCCCGGGGCCGGCTGCGCCCCCGGCGGTGGCGTCTGGCCGCCGCGGCTCTGGTGCCTCTGCTCCTCGCCGCCTGCGGCGGCAACGGCGGTTCCTCGGAAGACGGCTCCGCCGAGCCCTACCACTTGGGGGCGCTGCTCGACCTCACGGGCTCGTACGCCGCGCTCGGCGAGGCCGAGAAGGTGGCGACCGAAGCCTTCGTGAAGAAGGTGAACGAGTCCGGCGGCGTCAACGGCCGCCAGCTCAAGCTCACCGTCGTCGACGGCCGCAGCAGCGAGTCCGACGCGGTGAGCGGCGTGCGCAAGCTGCACAGCGAAGGCGCGCTCGCCATCATCGGCCCCAGCGGCACCAGCGCGAGCATCGCCATCAAGCCGATCACCGCGAGCCTGAAGATCCCCGCGATCGGCATGGCGTCGGGCACCGCGATCGTGGAGCCGATCGAGGAGGCCAAGTGGATGTTCAAGAACTTCCCCGACATCACCCGCTCCACCCGGGCCATGCTGTCGTTCGCCAAGGGCCTCGGCGCCGAGTCCGTCGCCGTGCTCGCGCCCAACAACGCCTACGGGCAGCAGCAGGCCAAGGACGTGCCGGAGCTGGCCAAGGACTACGGGCTGACGGTCACCGGCAGCGAGCTGCACGACCCCGACGCGACCGACTTCGTCCCGCAGCTCACCAGGCTGAAGAGCGCCGACCCCGACAGCGTCATCGTCTACGGCGTCGTCCCGGGTAGCGCGGTCATCGGGCAGAACGCGAAGCAGATCGGCTTCGACGCCGAGTTCATCTACGAGCCGGGTTCCGCCTCGCCGGACTTCATCAAGGTCGGCGGGGACGCCGTCGAGGGCCGCTACGTGGTCGGGACCAAGGCGCTGGTGGCCGACAGCATCGCCGAGGACGACCCGCAGTACCAGGCGCTCCAGGACTTCGTCGCGGCGTACGGGTCCGAGCCGACCCAGTTCGCGGGCAACGGCTGGGACGCGATCACGCTGTTCACCGAGGCCATCAAGAAGACCGACCCGGACCCCTCTGACCCCGAGGCGGCCCGTACGGCCATCCGCGACGCGCTGGAGAACGAGCTCGACGGTCTGGCCGCCGTGAACGGCATCTACCGCTACTCGCCGACTGACCACTCCGGCCTCGGCAGCGAGGGGCTGGCACTGCTGCAGGTGAAGGACGGCGCCTTCCGCTTCGCGGGAGGCCTGACCGAGAGCGGCGAAGTCGTCCTCGACCAGGAATGACAGCTCGGGCGGCCTGGTCCCCCTCCCGGGCCGCCCGCCCTCGCATTGAGGCAGGAACATGAATACGCAGGACATCCTCCAGGTGATACTCACCGGGGTCACGAACGGGTCGATCTACGGCGCGATCGGGATCGGTTTCGTGGTGATCCACCGCATCACCGGCGTGATCAACTTCGGCATGGGCGACCTGGCCCTGGTCGGCGCCTTCGCCGCCGTGGTTTTCGCCCAGGTCGTGCCCCTGTGGCTGGCGGTCCCGCTCGGGATCTTGGTCGCGGCGGCGTCGTCGATGCTCGTCTACATGCTGGCGATCCGGCCGCTGCGCAAGCAGGCGCTGCTCGTCCAGGTGATCGCGACTCTCGGCGTCGCCATCGCGGTGCGTTCCCTGCTGCAGATCATCTTCGGCAGCGGCGCCTACCAGCTCCAGCCCTTCACCGCGGGTCCGGCGATCCAGATCGGCGGCGCCACGATCGCCCGCCAGGCGTTCTGGGTGGTGGCGATGACGGTGGTGCTTGTCATCCTGCTGACCGTGTTCTTCGAGAAGACCATGCTCGGGCGCGCGGTGACCGCCTGCGCGGTCAACCCCTTCGCGGCGGGCGTGGTCGGCATCAACGTCGCCCTGATGTCGGCGCTGTCGTTCGGCCTGGCCGGCGCGGCCGCCGGCACGGTCGCGATCGCGCAGACGCCGCTGTCCGTCATCACCGTGCTCGGCGGGCTCACGCTCAGCCTCAAGGGATTCGTGGCGGCGGTCCTGGGCGGTCTGGACCGGATCGGGCTGACCGTGGTCGGCGGCGTCATCCTGGGCCTGATCGAGGCCGCGACCACCATCTTCGCCGGGTCGCTCTACACCACGCTCGCCGGGCTGACCCTGCTCCTCGCCCTGCTGATCTTCCGGCCGGCGGGACTGACCCGGCTCCGGGTGTCAACGCGGGTCTAGCGATCACACAAGGAAGCTGCCGTGAACACACCACTTGTTGCCAAGTACCGCACGGCCATCGGCGTAGCGGTCGCGGTCCTCGTCGTCGCGCTCGTCCCGCTGGCCGTCGACGACACCTACACCCAGGGCCTGATCGTCAACTTCGGGATCGACGCGCTGCTCGCGCTCGGCCTGGTGCTGGTGGTCGGCTATGCCGGGCAGTTCTCACTGGCCCAGGCGGCCTTCGCCGCGATCGGCGCGTACGGCTCTGCCATCGGCACCGTGCGGCTCGGCTGGCACCCGCTCCTCTCCATGGCCGTGGCGGCGGTGGTGGCCGGCCTGCTCGTGTACGCCATCGGCCGGCCGATCCTGCGGCTGCGGGGTCACTTCCTCGCGATGGCGACGCTCGCCTTCGGCGAGATCCTCTACCTGCTGCTCACCAACTCCGAGGATCTGGGCGGATCGTCCGGTTTCGGCGGCATCCCGCCGTTCTCGGTGCTCGGGATCTCCTTCGACGATCAGCGCTCCCAGGTCTACCTCGTCCTCGTGGTGCTCGCCCTGGGGCTCTGGTTCGCGATCCGGATGAAGGCCAGCAGGGAGGGGCGCGCGCTGCGGGCGCTGCGCATCAACGAGACCGTCGCCTCCGCGCACGGTGTCGACGCCGCCCGCGCCAAGACCAAGGCGTTCGTGCTGAGCGCCGTCTTCGGCAGCGTCGCGGGCAGCCTGTATGCGCACACCATGATGTACGTCAACCCGGCGCCGTTCGGTGTCATGCACTCCGTCGAGATCCTCGTAGTGGCGGTCATCGGCGGCGTCCTCTCCCCCTGGGGGCCGTTGGTGGGCGCTGCGGTGCTGACGCTGATCCGCGAGACCAGCACCAGCGTCATCCCTGGAGTGCTAGGTGAGGGTGCGGTCGGCGCGGGCGAGGAGTTCACCGTCGGGCTGCTGCTCGTGGTGGTGCTCGTGCTCATGCCCCAGGGCGTCGTCGGCGCTCTCGGCAGCCTGCGTGCCCGGCTGTTCCCGGCCAAGGCGCCCGCCGCACCGCCCGAGCCCGCGGTCCCGGCTCCCGCGCCCGCTCCTAAGGAACCGGGCCGCGTCCGGCTCGAGGTCACAGGCCTGACCAAGCGGTTCGGCGGGGTGACCGCCGTCAGCGACGTGGACCTGACGCTGCGCGACGCCGAGATCCTGGGCGTCATCGGCCCGAACGGCGCCGGCAAGAGCACGCTCATCAACCTGCTCTCCGGTGTGCTATCTCCCACTGAAGGCAAGATCGAGCTCGACGGCGAGGACGTCACCGAGGCGCCCGCCCACAAGGTGGCGGCCAAGGGGCTCGCCCGCACCTTCCAGACGCCGGTCGTGTTCGGCGGTATGACCGTGCTGGAGACCGTGCTCGTCGGGACCTACACCATCGGCCGTGCCGGGATCGCCCGCTCGGTCGTCCCCACGCCCGGGGTGCTCCGCGAGGAGCGGGCACTGCGCGAGGCGGCCGAGGCCGCGCTGGCACGCTGCGGCCTCACGCATCTGGCGGACATGGAGGCCGACAAGCTGTCTCTGGGTCACCAGAAGATCCTGGAGATCGCCCGCGGCCTGGCGGGCAGCCCCTCCGTGCTGCTGCTGGACGAGCCGGCCGCCGGGCTGAACCGGGCCGAGAAACAGCGGATGACCGCCCTGCTCCGGGAGCTGCGGGCTGAGGGCATCGCGCTGCTGCTGGTCGAGCACGACATGGAGATGGTCATGGAACTCGTCGACCGGGCGCACGTGATCGAGTTCGGCCGGACGCTGCGGGTCGGCACCCCGGACGAGGTCCGCGAAGACCCCGAGGTCATCCGCGCCTACCTGGGGGTCGACGAGGACGAGGACGAGGAAGGATCCATCCGTGTCGATCATTGAGGTGAGCGGGCTCCGTTTCTCCTACGGTCCCGTCGAGGTGCTGCACGGCATCGACCTGCGGGTGGACGAGGGCGAGATCGTCGCCGTCATCGGCCCGAACGGTGCGGGCAAGACCACCCTGCTCAACGTGCTGGGCGGTGCGTACCGCGCCAGAACCGGCACCATCACCCTGCGCGGCGAGAATGTCACCCGCGCTTCCCAGGACGCCCTGGTGCGGCGCGGCCTGTCGCTGGTGCCCGAGGGGCGGCAGGTGTTCTCCAGCATGACGGTCGACGACAACCTGCTGCTCGGCACGTACGCGCGACGCCGGGAACTCGACGCCGATAGCCTGCGGAAGACGGTGTTCGAGCTGTTCCCCCGACTGGAGGAGCGGCGCGACCAGCTCGCGGGCACGCTCTCCGGAGGCGAGCAGCAGATGGTGGCCATCGGGCGGGCGCTCATGTCCGACCCGTCGGTCCTGCTGCTGGACGAGCCGAGCCTCGGGCTGGCGCCGCAGTTCGTCAGCCTGATCATGCGCACTATCCGGCGGCTGCGCGACGACGGCAAGACCGTGGTGCTCGTCGAACAGAACGCCAAGGCCGCGCTCCGGCTGGCCGATCGCGCGTACCTGCTGGAGCTGGGGAGCGTACGGACGAGTGGGCCGGCTCGCGAGCTGGCCGATGACCCGCGGGTGGTGGCCGTATACCTGGGCGGTGGCGACGAGTGACCCTGTCCCTCAGGTAGACGGACCCGGCCGTCCGACGGCCGGGTCGGGTGACGGCCTCGGAGCCAAGACGCGGCCCTCCACCTTCACGCGATCTCGGGGCGACTCTGGCGTTGCGGTAGGTTTGGGAGGCCACTCGCGCGACGCCGCCGCCCGGCGTCTGCTGCCAACGATCTTCTCGGGGGAACTTCGTGCCGGTCCAGCCTGCCGTTCGTCAGTGCCGCTCGGACAGCGCCCGGTGACCCCGGCGGCGTCGTGCCGCCCGCTCGCGTGAACCTACCTCTCTGGATGGACCTTGTCTGCTCTCTCCTGGCGCATGCCTGATCTCCGCCACCTCACCCCCCGCGTGCTGCGGACCGAGCTGCTGTCCGGGCTGGTCGTGGCGCTGGCGCTGATCCCGGAGGCGATCTCGTTCTCGATCATCGCCGGTGTCGACCCGAGCGTGGGGCTGTTCGCCTCGTTCACCATGGCCGTGGTGATCGCGATCGTGGGCGGCCGGTCCGCGATGATCTCGGCGGCGACGGGGGCGATCGCGCTGGTGGTCGCGCCGGTGGCGCGGGAGTACGGGCTGGCCTACCTGGTGGCCACCGTCATCCTGGGCGGGGTCTTCCAGGTGGTGCTGGGCGCGCTCGGGGTGGCCCGGCTGATGCGGTTCGTGCCGCGCAGCGTGATGGTGGGCTTCGTCAACGCGCTGGCCATCCTCATCTTCATGGCGCAGGTGCCCGAGCTGGTCGACGTGCCGTGGGTGGTCTATCCGCTGGTGGTCGGCGGGCTGGCGCTGATGGTGTTCTTCCCGCGTATCACCCGGGTGGTGCCGGCGCCGCTGGTGTCCATCGCCGTGCTCACCGCGATCACGCTGGGCGCCGGGCTGGCGGTGCCGACCGTGGGCGACCGGGGTGTGCTGCCGTCCTTCCTGCCCGTCCCGGGCCTGCCGGACGTGCCGTTCACGGTGGACACGCTCACGCTGATCGCACCGTACGCGCTCGCGCTCGCGCTGGTGGGGCTGATGGAGTCGCTGATGACCGCCAAGCTCGTCGACGACATCACCGACACCCCTTCCGGCAAGACCCGCGAGTCGATCGGCCAGGGCATCGCCAACATCGTCACCGGCTTCTTCGGCGGCATGGGCGGCTGCGCCATGATCGGCCAGACCATGATCAACGTCCGGAACGGCGCCCGCACCCGCGTCTCGACCTTCGCCGCCGGCGTCTTCCTCATGATCCTCTGCATCGTCTTCGGGCCGTGGGTGTCCCAGATCCCGATGGCGGCGCTGGTCGCGGTGATGGTGCTGGTGTCCTTCAGTACGTTCGACTGGCACTCCGTCGCCCCCGCCACGCTCCGGCGCATGCCGCTGGGCGAGACGAGCGTCATGGTCATCACCGTCGCCGTCGTGGTCGTCACCCACAACCTGGCCATCGGCGTGGTCGCGGGCAGCCTCGTCGCGATGGTCATCTTCGCCCGCCGGGTCGCCCACCTCGCCAGCGTCACCGCCGCCGTCGACCCCGACGGCACGCAGGTCGTCTACGCGGTCACCGGCGAGCTCTTCTTCGCCTCCAGCAACGACCTGGTCTCCCGGTTCGCCTACGCCACCGACCCGGACGACGTGGTGATCGACCTGACGGACGCGCACATCTGGGACGCCTCCTCGGTCGCCGCCCTGGACGCCGTGCAGGCCAAGTACGCCGCCCGCGGCAAGAAGGTCACCATCGTCGGCCTCAACCGCCCCAGCGCGGAGCTCCACGAAACCCTCGCGGGCCAGCTGACCCCGTGACGCTCGTCAGTCTGCCGGGCCGAGGCGGCGGATGAGCCGGGAGAGCTGGTCCGCGTAGCGCTCGGTGAACTCGGGTGAGGCCGGGTCCTCCCCGCAGATCGCCTCCACCAGGTGGGGGAAGACCACGCCGGCGCTGGCCGCCGCGAAGGCCGCCAGCAGCAGGCAGTCGGCGTCGAGATCGGCCGGCAGCTCACCGCGTTCCTGGCGGCGGCGCACGTCGGCCACGCGTTCGCGCATGGCCTGGGCGAACTCCGGCCCGTCCGCGGCCCGGCCTTCCAGCCCGCGCCAGGCCAGGATGCGGGCGTTGTCCGGCTGCTGGGCGTTGAGCCGGGCGAAGTGGGCGACCAGGTCGGCGAAGGGGACGTCGGCCGTCGTGTGGCTGCCTTGGTCGCGCTGCCACCGGCGGTTGATCTCCTGGTAGAGGCCTTCCTTGCCGCCGAAGTAGTAGGCGATGAGCTGCACGTTCACACCCGCCCTGGCGGCGATGGAGCCGACGCGGGCGCCTCCGTAGCCCTTCTCGGCGAACTCCTCGACCCCGCCGCCACCGTCTACGCCTGCGGCCCCGACAGCCTGCTCGCCGCGCTGGAGCGCTCGGTCCCCGCCTGCCGCCTGCACACGGAACGCTTCACTCCCCGTCCCCGCGATCCGGCCGCCCCCTTCACCGTCGAACTACGGGAAAGCGGCGAGAACCTCCACGTGCCTGCGGACCACTCCCTCCTGGAAGTGGTCCGCCGGGCACGTCCCGACCTCGACTCATCCTGCGAACAGGGCGTCTGCGGCGACTGCGCGCTCAGAGTCGTGGGCGGCACCCCCGAACACCGCGACGAGGTTCTCACCGACCGCACCCGCACCGACATCATCTATCCGTGCGTCTCGCGATCCGCGACCCCTCACCTCGTGCTCGACCTGTGACCGTCAGCCGTCCACGGCGCAGGTGTCGTTGTTGAGGGTGAACCGGGTCGGCATGGACGTGTCGCCCGTGTGTTCGGCGAGGTAGCCCATGGTGACGCTCTGGCCGGGGGCGATGGAGGCGTTGTAGGGGGCGTTGGTGGCGGTGACGACGTCGCCGCCCTGGACGAGGTCGGTGTTCCAGTCCGAGATGATGGACTGGCCGGCGGCCAGGGGGAAGCGGAGCGTCCAGCCGTCGATCGGGGTCGTGCCGGTGTTGGTGATCGTGAGGTCGACGGTCATGCCGGTGCCCCAGGTCTGGGTGGTGTAGGCGATGTGGCAGGTCGGCGTCCTGCGTTCGAAGGCGACGCGGTGCAGGCCGCCGGGCAGGTCGTTGACCACGTACAGCTCGCCTGAAGGGGTGGCGCCGAAGGCGGTGACCTGGGTGGGCATCTCGCCGAGCTGGGCCGAGGTGTAGCCGCCGGCGCCGTCCTCGCGCAGCGCCCAGACGATGGAGGAGCAGTAGTCGGTGGCGATGTAGGTGCCGCCGACCAGGTCGGCGTAGTCCTCGCCGTGGTAGACCTGGCCGCCGATGACGGCGCAGCTGCCGGTGTACGGGGAGTAGGTGAAGATCGGTTCGGTGTAGGCGGCGCCGGGGTCGCACTGGGCCTCGTCGAACACTTCGAGGCCTTCGTAGCAGGACCAGCCGAGGTTGGCGCCGGCCTGCTGCCCGGGCTTGATGTGGTTGATCTCCTCCCATCTGCCCTGGCCGACGTCGGCGATCCACATGGAGCCGTCCTCGTGGTCGAAGGAGAAGCGCCACGGGTTGCGCCCGCCGTACATCCAGATCTCGTCGCGGGCGCCCTCGACGCCGACGAACGGGTTGTCCTCGGGCACGCAGTAGGCCAGGTCGCCGCAGGTCCGGCTGACGTCGATGCGGAGGATCTTGCCGAGCAGGGTGTCGACGCGCTGGCCGGAGTCGAAGGGGTCTCCGGAGCCGCCGCCGTCGCCGATGCTCATGTAGAGGTTGCCGTCGGTGCCGAAGGTGATCTGGCCGCCGTTGTGGTTGCTGTATTCGGCGTGTTCCTGGGACAGCAGCGGTTCGAGCTGGGCGTCGTCGAGGCTGTACCGGGCCAGGGTCACGGCGCCGTCGGGCAGCGCGGTGTAGGCGAGGTAGAGGTCCTGGCTCTCGGTGAAGTCGGGGGGGAGCGCGATGCCGAGCAGGCCCCGCTCGTTGCCGGTTTCGTCCACGGATGACGTGATGTCGATGATCGGGGTGGCGTCGAGGCCGGTGTCCGGGTGGTAGACGCGGACGGTGCCGCGTTTCTCGGTGATGAGCAGCCGGTCGGTCCCGTCGTCGGGGGCGGCGATCGCGGTGGGGCGCCGCAGGCCGAAGGCGACCTGGGTGGTGACCGTGGTGATCTCTTCGAGCGGTACGGACGAGGCCGCGGCCGCTGGTGGGGTGGGTCCGGTCAGGGGGGCGAGCAGGGGCAGGGACAAGGCGAGCAGGGCAGGGGCTGCCCAGCGCTTTGCAGGCATGTCGGCTCCTTCGTCGGACGCGCCCGACGGGACGGTAGCCGCCGTCCCGCCGGGGTGCCAGGGCCGGGGCCGCGGGTTTTCCTGCGCACGGTGCTGACCAGGGGCGATGCCGAGAGGTCCGATGAAACGTACATGGCGGCGGACGGGAAAGGGGGACAAAAGGGACGTTCGCCAAGGAGATCACCATGCGTGGAGCGATCCTGTACGCGCCGCACGACGTCCGTAGCGGGTGTGTCAACCGGGTGCTCATGGGCTCGATCGGGACGCAGGCCGAGCGGGCGCGGATACCGCTCGCCGACGGCGCGCTGGTCGCGACCCCGGGCCCGCCGGAGCCAGAGCTGGTGCCGAGCCTGCTGACCGCCTCCGATGTGCTGGGCACCGGATGGTTCGGCGCCGTCGCCGCGCAGGCGGGGCCGGGCAAGACCGTCGTGGTCGTCGGCGACGGCGCGGTGGGCCTGTGCGCGGTCATGGCGGCCAGACAGCTCGGCGCGGTGCGGATCGTCGCCAGGGTCGAAGCGTTCTCAGATGGTGAGACCGAGTAGCTGAAGGCCGTCGGCTGGGTGGCTGCGGTAGTGATCGGTGGCGGCGGCGATGTTGG
>NZ_JBFAOH010000050.1:0-40744 GCF_040675175.1 Nonomuraea sp. NPDC049649 | reverse complement strand
CCGGCTCGATCAGGGCCCACCGCTCATCGGATAAGTCCGTCGCGTACGGCTTGCGTTCACTCACCCGGCTATCTCAGCACGTCCACGCTCACCAGTCGGGCATAACGCTACAGATTCACTCGATCACAGTACGACATCACGGGCATAGGCTCACAGACCGCCCTCTGAGAGGACCGCGGAGACCTCCGCAACCCTCGCACCCGACGGAACCGCCGCGAAGATCACCTCAGCCTTCGCAACCACGGAAACACCCGCCGCTGCCTCCGTGACGAGCGGCGGGACCGCCCCGGGCTTCGTGCTGCCGCCGGCGCTGGCCGCGCAGGAGCCGCCCGAGGCGCGGGGGCTCACCAGGGACGGGGTCCGGCTGCTGGTTTCGGCAGGCGGCCGGGAACCGGTGCATCGCCGCTTCACCGACCTGCCCGGGCTGCTCGATCCCGGGGACCTGATCGTGGTCAACAACTCGGCGACGCTGCCCGCCGCCGTAAAGCTGGACCGGCTCGCGGTGCACTTCTCCACCGCACGCCCCGACGGCACCTGGCTGGTCGAGCTGCGCCGCCGTACCGGAACCGCGACCGAGCCGTACGGCGGCGGCGAGCCGGGCGAGTGGCTGCCGCTCCCGGGACGCGCCACGCTCCGGCTCCTGGAACGGGAGACGCCCCGGCTGTGGCGGGCCGTGCTGGACCGCGAGGTGGAGCCGTACCTGCGCCGGTACGGGGCCCCGATCCGGTACGCGTACGTGGCCCGGGACTGGCCGATCGAGTCGTACCAGACGGTGTTCGCGACGGTGCCGGGCAGCGCGGAGATGCCGAGCGCGGCACGGCCGTTCACCCCGGAGTTGGTCACCGCGCTGGTGGCGCGCGGCGTCGGCATCGCGCCGATCACGCTGCACACGGGGGTGGCCTCGCCGGAGCGCGACGAGCCGCCGTACGCCGAGCGCTACTCCGTACCGGAGAGCACCGCACGCCTGGTCCGCGTCGCGCTCGGCGCGGGCGCGCGGGTGGTCGCCGCCGGAACCACCGTCGTGCGGGCGCTGGAGGCCGCCGCCACCGACGGGCGGGTGATCGCGTCCGAGGGCTGGACCAGCCACGTCGTGACCCCCGAGACCGGCGTGCGGGCGGTCACGGGGCTCATCACCGGCCTGCACGAGCCGCGCTCCAGCCACCTGATGATGCTGGCCGCCGTCGCGGGCGAGAGGCCGCTCCGCGCGGCGTACGAGGCGGCGCTGCGTGAGGGATACCTGTGGCACGAATTCGGCGACGCGCACCTGATCTTGCGGCGCTAAAACCGCCCCTGAGGCACGGGCATACCCCCGGGCGCAGTACCGTGACTGAATGTGGACCAGCGAACCCTCCTGATCACATTCACCGGCCCCGACCGGCCAGGCGTGACCTCCCGCCTGTTCTCCGTCCTGGCGGGCTTCCCCGTGACCGTGGCCGACATCGAGCAGGTCGTCATCCGCGGCCGCCTCACCCTCGGCGTCCTGGTCGCCTACGCCGGAGGTCCCTCCACCGGCACCGGCAGCACCCTCGGCGCCCTGTGGACCGCCGTCGAGCGGATCGCCGAGGACCTGGGCATGGAAGTGGAGCTGTCCACCGGCTCGCTGACCAAGGAGCACCGCCGCCGCGGCCGCCTGTCGGTCAGCGTGCTCGGCACCACGCTCACGCCCGCCGCCATCGCCGGCATCGCCGGGCGGATCGCCGCCGCCGGCGCCAACATCGACCGCATCGAACGGCTGGCCCAGTGGCCGGTCACCTGCATCGAGCTGTCCGTCTCCGGGGCCAACCCCGACGAGCTCCGCGTGCAGCTGGCCGCCGAGGCCGCCGTGCAGCAGGTCGACGTGGCCGTGCAGCGCACCGGGCTGTCCCGGCGGGCCAAGCGGCTCATCGTCATGGACGTCGACTCCACCCTCATCCAGGGCGAGGTCATCGAGCTGCTGGCCAAGCGGGCCGGCTGTCTCGAAGAGGTCGCCCGGGTCACCGCGGAGGCCATGCGGGGCGAGCTCGACTTCGCCGAGTCGCTGCGCCGCCGGGTCGCCCTGCTCGAAGGGCTGCCCGCCGAGGTGCTGGACCAGGTGCGCGAGGAGGTCGTGCTCACCCCCGGCGCCCGCACGCTCGTACGGACGCTCAAGCGGCTCGACTACCGGTTCGCCATCGTCAGCGGCGGCTTCACCCAGATCACCGACGCGCTCGTCGACGACCTGGGCATCGACTACTCGGCGGCGAACGTCCTGGAGATCATCGACGGCAGGCTGACCGGCCGGCTCGTCGGCGACATCGTCGACCGGCCCGGCAAGGCCCGCGCGCTCGAACGGTTCGCCCGCGAGGCCGGGGTGCCGATCAGCCAGACCGTCGCCATCGGCGACGGGGCCAACGACCTCGACATGATCGCCGCGGCCGGGCTGGGCGTCGCCTTCAACGCCAAGCCCGTGGTCCGCCAGGCGGCCGACACCGCGGTCAACACGCCCTACCTCGACTCGATCCTCTACCTGCTCGGGATCTCCCGCGACGAGGTGGAGGCGGCCGACGCCGAGGACGCCCTGCTGCTCAGCTCTGTGTCGGGCACCAGCGCGTGACCTGCTCGCCCTCGCCGGTCGACAGCTCCGGCCAGGGCGCCGCACATTCGATCACCGCGAAGGTGCCCGGCTCGAACCCGGTGACGTCGCCCGTGAGCATCACCGCCAGCTCGTGGACGGCCGGGTTGTGGCCGCACAGCGCCACGGTGGAGAGGTCGGGGTCGAGCCGGCGCAGCCGTTCCAGCAGTTCCTCGGCGTAGGCCTGGTAGAGCCCGTCCTCGTACCGGGCCGTGGCGCCGGGGAAGACCAGCGCGGTGGTCTGCTTCGTACGCGTGGCCGACGAGCTGAGCACGAGCTCGGGCACCAGCCCGAGCTTCCGCAGCTCCTCGCCGGCCTGCTCGGCGTCGCGTTCCCCGCGCTCGGTCAGCTGCCGGTCCTTGTCTGAGCTCCCCAGGCTCTGGGAGACCGCCTGGGCGTGGCGGATCAGGATCAGCGTGCGCGTCATCTCGACGCCCAGATCGCCAGGGCCGCGATCACGACCATGATCGCCAGCATCGCGAGCAGGATGGCGGCCAGGGTCTTCCCGCCGGACGGTGGCTTGTCTTCCATCCGCCCAGTTTCCCACCGCACCCGCTCACTCCGGCAACCGGCCGTCCGTGAAGACACCCGCCTCACCGGCGCCCATCTCCGTCATGGAGTGCCACACCCCGGCAGCCGGAGCTACATGAAGACGCCCGCCCCTCGGTGTGAGGGGCGGGCGTCGTCAGAAAACCGGTCAGGACGCGACGGTCTCCTTGTCGCGGTCCTCGTCGTTGGCCGGCTCGGTGGTGGCCGAGCGGCGCTTGGAGATGACGATGGCGGCGACGACCACGCCCACCGAGACCACCGTGACGCCGATGCGGAGCGCGGTGTTGTCGGCCCACAGCACCACGGCCGGGGCCACCAGCAGCGCGACCAGGTTCATCACCTTGATCAGCGGGTTGATGGCCGGGCCCGCGGTGTCCTTGAACGGGTCGCCGACGGTGTCGCCGATGACCGTGGCCTCGTGCGCCTCGGAGCCCTTGCCGCCGTGGTGGCCGTCCTCGACCAGCTTCTTGGCGTTGTCCCAGGCTCCGCCGGAGTTGGCGAGGAAGACGGCCATCAGCGTGCCCGCGGCGATGGCGCCCGCCAGGAACGCGCCCAGCGGGGCGTACCCGAGCGCGAAGCCCACCGCGATCGGCGTCATGACCGCGAGCAGGCCGGGCGTGGCCAGCTCGCGGAGCGAGTCGCGGGTGCAGATGTCGACGACGCGCCCGTACTCGGGCTTCTCGGTGCCGTCCATGATGCCCGGCTTGCTGCGGAACTGCTCCCGTACCTCGAAGACGACCCGCATCGCGGCGCGGCCGACCGCCATGATGGCCAGCCCGGAGAACAGGAACACCACGGCCGCGCCGATGATCAGACCGACCAGCACGTCCGGCACGTCGATGCTGAGGCTGAACACGCTGCCCGCGGGCAGCTGGCCTTCGACGGCGGTGCGGAACGCTCCGAACAGCGCGGTGGCGGCCAGCACGGCGGTCGCGATCGCGATGCCCTTGGTGATGGCCTTGGTGGTGTTGCCGACCGCGTCGAGGCTGGTGAGCACCTGGGCGCCCTCGCCCTCGACGTCGCCGGACATCTCGGCGATGCCCTGGGCGTTGTCGGCGACGGGGCCGAAGGTGTCCATCGAGACGATGACGCCGACCGTGGTCAGCAGGCCGGTGCCCGCCAGGGCGACGGCGAACAGCGCCACCGTCACGTTCCCGAAGCCGAGCAGGAACGCCCCGTAGACCGCCGCGCCGATGATCAGCGCCGAGTAGACCGCCGACTCCAGGCCGACGCTGATGCCCGACAGGATGACGGTCGCGGCACCGGTGCGGGAGCTCTCGCCGATCTCGCGGACCGGGCGCCGGTTGGTCTCGGTGAAGTAGCCGGTGAGCAGCTGGATGGCGCTGGCCAGGACCAGGCCGATGAGCACCGCGCCGATGGCGATGATCCGCGGGTCGGCGTCGGACTGCACGGTGGCGCCGCTCAGGCCGTCGAAGGTGGGCGGCAGGTACCAGAACGCGGCCGCCGCGACCAGGACCGCGGAGATCGCGGCGGAGATGAAGAAGCTGCGGTTGATGGCGGCCATGCCGTTGCGGTCGCCGTCGCGCAGCCGGGTGACGAAGATGCCGATGATGGCGGTCAGCACGCCGATCATCGGGACGATGAGCGGGAAGATCAGGCCGTGCTCGCCGAAGGCCACCCGGCCCAGGATGAGGCTGGCCACCAGCATGACGGCGTACGACTCGAACAGGTCGGCCGCCATGCCGGCGCAGTCGCCGACGTTGTCGCCCACGTTGTCGGCGATGGTGGCGGCGTTGCGCGGGTCGTCTTCGGGGATGCCCTGCTCGACCTTGCCGACGAGGTCGGCGCCCACGTCGGCCGCCTTGGTGAAGATGCCGCCGCCCACCCTCATGAACATGGCGAGCAGCGCGGCGCCGAAGCCGAAGCCTTCCAGCACGCCGGGCGCGTCGCCCTGGTAGATGAGCACGACCACGGCCGCGCCGAGCAGGCCGAGGCCCACGGTGAACATGCCCGCGACGCCGCCCGTGCGGAAGGCGATGCGCATGGCGCGCTTCTCGCCCGACTCGCGGGCCGCGGCGGCGACGCGCACGTTGCCGCGCACGGCCAGCCACATGCCCATGAAGCCGGTCAGCGCGGAGAACACCGCGCCGACGACGAAGAAGATCGAGCGTCCGACCCGTACGTCGGTTTCGCCCGGTAGGAGGAGCAGCAGGAAGGGAATGATCACGACGAAGATCGCCAGGGTGCGGAACTGCCGCGTCAGGTACGCGGCGGCCCCTTCCTGGACGGCACGGGCGATGTTCTGCATGCGCTCCGTGCCCTGGTCGGCGGCGAGCACCTCGCGCACCAGGCCGCCTGCGACGGCTAGCGCGATGAGTGCGACCGCGGCGACCACGATCACGATGGTGAGGTTGTTTCCGCTAAGGGTCAGATTGGACGCTGGCTCCACTGCCAGCATGTGCCTAGACATCGTTCTCCTCGGCAAGACCGGTCGTCCTGCCCGGGTGGTGCTGCTATGTAGGCGGGCGGTGCGGCACCATCCGGGTTGTGGGTGCCGCTTCCGGTTGAATCCGCAGTTCTGCTGGATCACCTTGGCCGGTGCCGGGAGTCTACGCAGGCAATACGCAGATATGAAGGCTCTGGAGCCGGGCATTTGTGCGGCCGGTCAGTAAGCCGCTGACAGCGGGGTGGATTGTCGCTTGACTGGGGAAATATCCCCCGCTTTACGGTCATGACTGCGAATAAAAAAGGTCCGACCGTAATAGGGGCTCGGGCGAGTCGTCCGCGGCTGGGCGATTCGCGGGGGCTCCGGCCGCGCCTGGCAGGCGAGGAACGCGGGCACGGCGGAGCGAACCACGTGAAAGGGTGGATGGGCACCGCGGTCTCACCGGATGCCCGTGTCGTTCGTACAGGGGACGCCCCCTGACCGCGAGGGTCAGAAGGCGTCCCGCGCCGAGTTCAAGCCCTACGGCCGGAAAGGCCCGTCAGCGGGGATGCCCGTTGGCGGCGGCGGGCCAGCTCATGCGGATGCGCATGCCCTTGGGGCTCGGGAGCACCTCCACGTCGTCCGCCAGCCCCGCGATCACCGCGATTCCGAAGCCGGTCATGAACGAGTCGGAGAGCATGCCCAGATCGAGGGGCTCCTCCGGCTTGATCTCGTCACTCGGGGCCTGGTCACTGACCGTGACCTCGAAGCGGCCCGAGTCGTCCTTGAGCTCGATGCGGATGGGCTCGCCCGGGCAGTGGGCGCGGTGCGCCTCCACTGCCCGGGAACAGGCCTCACCCACAGCGAGCCGGACCTCATCCAGCAGGGACTCCTCCACGCCGGTGCGCCGGGCGATCGCCGTGGCCACCAGCCGTGCGGTCCGCACGTGCGCGGGGAGAGCGCTGAACGTCAGCTCGACGGTGGCCATCTACTTGTCTTTGCCGTGAGCTTCCTTGGCCTCGTCGACCGAGGCGTAGATCCCGAAGACCTTGGTCAGCCCCGTGATCCGGAAGATCTTGAGGATGCGCTCCTGAGTGCAGACCAGCTCCAGGGAGCCGTCGTGCGCGCGGACCCGCTTGAGCCCGCCCACCAGGACGCCCAGGCCCGTCGAGTCCAGGAAGTCCACCTTCTCCATGTTGACCAGAAGGTGGAAGTTACCCTTGTTCACCAGATCGATGAGGAGCTCACGCAATCTCGGCGCCGTGTAGACATCGATCTCACCTTCGACCTCCACGATGGTGAGTCGGTCTTCGGTGCGGTGATCCAACTTCAGATCCACAGATCCTCCAGCGCCTCGCCTGCGAAAGTACCCTTGCGGGCCTGGCAGTCTGGAGCGGGGCTCCCGACTGTCGGACCCTGACGCGCGGCATTCAACCACGCGTCTGGCTTGTGTCTACTACGAAATCACGATTCCCGGCGACTTTGCCCACGGATGCAGACTGGAAACAGTGACTTCCACCGCTTCCTCCCCACACCGGCCAGGTCCACTCCTCCGGCACCTGCTCGGAGTTCCCGCACGTCACGAGCGCGTCACCCATGTGGAGCATGTTCCAGCACGTCAGGCGGGTCAAGTGGGATGGCCCAACTGGGCGCCGGAACTCCTGGTTACGCGCTTGGCGAACCGGGGGGTCCAGGGGCTCTGGCAGCACCAGTACGAGGCCGCTGACCTGGCCTATCGTGGCCGAAACGTGATCATTTCCACAGGGACGGCGTCCGGGAAATCGCTGGCCTACCTCACCCCGGCCGTGGCCGCCTGCCTCGACGGCGGCACCGTCCTCTACCTCACACCCACCAAGGCCCTCGCCGCCGACCAGCTCAACGGCATCCGCGAACTCCGCATCGCCCAGGTGCGGGCCGCGACCTTCGACGGCGACACCCCGTTCGAGGAGCGCACCTGGGTGCGCAAGCACGCCAACTACGTGCTGACGAACCCGGACATGCTCCACCGCAGCATCCTGCCCCGGCACGCCCAGTGGTCGCTGTTCTTCCGCCGGCTGCGCCTGGTGGTCGTGGACGAGTGCCACGGCTACCGGGGCGTCTTCGGCTCCCACGTCGCGCAGATCATGCGGCGGCTGCGCCGCGTCTGTTCACGGTACGGATCCTCACCCGCCTTCCTGCTGGCCTCGGCGACGGCGAGCGAGCCCGGCCTGTTCGCTCAGCGGCTGACCGGGCTGGACGTGGCCGAGGTGACCTCGGACGCCTCCCCCAAGGGCTCGACGACCATCGCGCTGTGGGAGCCGCCGCTGACGGAGCTCAGGGGTGAGAAGGGCGCCCCCGTGCGCCGTACCGCCACGGCCGAGGCCGCCGACCTGCTGGCGGACCTGGTGCTGGCCGACGTCCGCACGCTCGCCTTCGTCCGCAGCCGCCGGGGCGCCGAGACGGTGGCGCTCCACGCCCGCGCCAAGCTCTCCGACGTCGCCTTCTCCCTGTCCGCCCACGGCCACCCATCGCCGTCCCCCGGAAGAGACACCACGCCGGAGACCGCCGCGTACGATGCCGTGACACCGCGACGACCCGAACCCTCCGACCAGGCGGACACCCCGCAGCCGAAGCCCGCCGACGAGGCGGAACCCCGGCTGCCCGAGTCCGCTGACCGGGTGGGAACCCAGCAGCCGACCGGCCGGGCGGAAGCCCGGCTGTCGGAGTCCACCGGCCAAGCGGAAACCCGGTTGTCAGAGTCCGCCGCTGGAACGGAGTCCCGGCACGAGGCCCTGTCGTGGGAGCCGTCCGAGGCCGAGGAACTGGCGAACCTGCCGGAGAAGGTCGCCGCGTACCGGGCGGGCTATCTGGCGGAGGACCGCAGGCTGCTGGAGAAGGCCCTGCGCTCCGGCGCCCTGACGGGCCTGGCCACCACCAACGCCCTGGAGCTCGGAGTCGACGTGTCCGGCCTGGACGCCGTGCTGATCGCCGGCTGGCCGGGCACCCGCGCCTCGCTCTGGCAGCAGGTCGGCCGGGCGGGCCGGGAGGGCCAGGACGCGCTGGCCGTGTTCATCGCCCGGGACGACCCGCTCGACACCTATCTCGTCCACCACCCGGAGGCGCTGTTCGGGCGGCCGGTCGAGGCCGTCGTCCTCGACCCGGACAACCCGTACGTGCTGGGCCCGCACCTGTGCGCCGCCGCCGCCGAGATTCCGCTGACCGAGCAGGACCTGCCGCTCTTCGGCGAGGCCGCGCCCGGCGTGCTCGCGGACCTCGTCGCCGAGGGCCTGCTGCGCCGCCGCCCGGCCGGCTGGTACTGGACCAGGCGGGAGCGCGCCACCGATCTGGCCGACATCCGGGGCGGTGGCGGCGCCCCGATCCACGTCGTCGAGTCCGCGACCGGCCGCCTGCTCGGAAGCGTGGACGAGCCCTCCGCCCACACGACCGTGCACACCGGGGCGGTCTATCTCCACCAGGGCGAGACGTTCCTCGTGGAGGAGCTGGACCTGGAGGCCGGGGTGGCGCTGGTGAGCAGTGCCGCCCCGGACTACTCGACGTTCGCCCGGGACATCACCGACATCTCCGTCCTGTCCTCCCTGCGTTCGCAGCCGCTCGGGCCAGGCACCCTCCACTTCGGCGAGGTCGAGGTGACCAGGCAGGTCGTCTCGTACCTGAAACGCCGGACGCAGTCGGGCGAGATGCTCGGCGACGAGCCGCTGGACCTGCCGCCGCGCACCCTCCGCACCCGCGCGGTCTGGTGGACGCTGCCGCCCCCCGAGGTCGCCCCGCTGGCCGAGGAGGGCTTCGACCTCGGCGGCTCCGCCCACGCCGCCGAGCACGCCGCCATCGGCCTGCTCCCCCTCTTCGCGACCTGCGACCGCTGGGACATCGGCGGCGTCTCCACGGAGTTGCACGCCGACACCGGCCTGCTCACCGTGTTCGTCTACGACGGCCACCCGGGCGGCGCCGGCATCGCCGAACGCGGGTACGCGCGGGCACGGGAATGGCTGACCGCCACCCGCGAGGCCATCGACTCCTGCGAATGCGAGCGCGGCTGCCCTTCCTGCATCCAGTCGCCGAAATGCGGCAACGGCAACGACCCCCTGGACAAGCGGGGCGCCCTCCGCCTCCTCGCCACCCTGCTGAAGGAGTGACCGCCACATGCGATGGGGGCAGGGTGATTCCGGACGGACCCTGCCGGAAAGAGATGAACCGCCATGCACTGACTCGTTCAGGGGGTAAGGAATCGTGACCGACCAGCTGTTCGGCGTCCACTCGGAGGTGGGCACGCTGCGCAAGGTCATCGTGCACCGCCCGGAGCTGAGCCTCAGACGGCTCACCCCGGCCAACCGCGACCGGCTGCTCTTCGACGACATCATCTGGGTGGAGCACGCGCAGCGTGAGCACGACGCGTTCGTCGCCGTCATGCGCGCGCACGGCGTCGAGGTCTTCTACCACCAGGAACTGCTCGCGCAGGCGCTCGACGCGAGCTTCGAGGCCAAACAGCACGCCGTCGAGCAGGCCGTCACCCATCTGACCGTCGGCCCCGCGCTCGTGGACGGCGTGCGGGAAACCCTCGCCGGGTGGAGCGGCGAGAAGCTGGCCGCCCACCTCATCGGCGGGCTGACCAAACAGGAGTACGGCGTCACCGGCCTGGAAGCCGGCTCCCTGGTGGCGGCCTCGGCACGGCCCGACGACTTCATGCTGCCGCCGCTGCCCAACTCCCTCTACCAGCGCGACCCGGTCGCCTGGCTCTACGGCGGGGTGTCGCTCAACCCGATGTACTACCACGCCCGCCGCCTGGAGACGATGAACCAGAGCACGATCTTCCGCTACCACCCCATGTTCGCCGACGAGGAGTTCGCGTTCTGGTACCCGAGACGCGGCGAGGAGTCGCGCTTCTCCGAGGAGGACTTCGGCGCCGCCGCCATGGAGGGCGGCGACATGATGCCCATCGGCAACCGCACCGTCGTGATCGGCCTGAGCGAGCGGACCAACCCGCGCACCGCCGAACACCTCGCGCTCTCGCTGTTCGAGGGAGGCTCCGTCGACCGCGTGATCGCCGTCGAGATCCCCAAGCGCCGTACGTACATGCACCTGGACACCGTCTTCACCCTCCTGGACGTGGACAAAGCGGCCGTCTACCCACCCTTCCTGGAGACCGCCACCACCTACTCCCTCCGCCCAGCGGACAAACCCGGCACCCTCGACGTCCACCTCGACGCGAGCTTCGCCCGCGCTGTCGCGGAAACCCTCGGCATCCGCGAACTTGAGCTGATCCCCACCGGCGGCGACGACTACCAGCAGGCCCGCGAACAGTGGGACTCTGGCAACAACTTCTTCGCCCTCTCCCCCGGCGTCGTGATCGGCTACCACAAGAACCAGTTCACCAACCGTCAGTTGCGGGCCCGCGGCGTCGAGGTGGTCGAAATCGAAGGCTTCGAACTCGGCAAGGGCCGTGGCGGCGCCCGCTGCATGACCTGCCCCATCCAACGAGCCCCGATCTAAGCCGCGCCTTGAACTGATCACAGCCAAAAGAGCGAGGACGCGACCGTCTACACGATCTTGTCGTAACGGGTCGTCAGGCCGGGAACGTGCTTGAGCCGGTTGAAGCAGCGCTCGACCACGTGGCGTCGCACGTACAGGGTTCACCCGAAACCGGATGGCCGGTCCCCGTGACTGCCTCACCGGCGGCCGGCCATCTCGCCTACTGGTGCAGTAACTGCTTGAGAGCTTCCACCCCTGGTCAGTCAGTGCATGACAACGGATCACCAGGTCATGAACCCCCCGCACGCCTAGGTCGACTTGAGGCCCTGTCTGGAGTTCAGATCACAGAGTTTCGCTGCGCTACGGACCGTGATCCTGATAAGTCTGCGCCATGGCGCATGGAGACCTCACCGATGAGGAATGGTCCCTGATCGAGCCTCACCTGCCCCTGGGTGAGCGAGGCCCGATCCCGGACCTGCGGCAGCAGTTCAACGCGGTGCTGTGGCGGTTCCGTACCCACAGCCCCTGGCGGGATCTGCCTGCCGAGTATGGGCCGTGGCCCACCGCCTACGACCGGTTCCGGACATGGGTGGCGGCGGGCGTATTCGAGGAGCTGATGCAGGTGATGGCCGCCGGGGCTCCGGCTCGTCAGTCCGACCTGGAACCGGCGAACGTGGACCCCACCACGACCGGGCCCGCCGGCACGATCCTGGGGGCCGAGCTGGCCCAGGCGCTCCAACAGGCCGCCGACGAGGAGAAGGGGCTGCGCTTCAGGTTCATACCCCACACGGACACGGTGCAGCCGTCAGCTACTAGCAGCGACGGCAACGACGACAGTGCAGGTTCCGGCTGAGGGTGACTTGGCCGGGCCACTCACGGGGTGACCTACCCGCCAAGGCGCACCTGCCAAATACGCTCAGGGGCAAGTTAGGCCCAGACCCGCAGGTTGGGGCCGTGCTGGAGCGCATCAAGATCCGGTTCCTAGCGGCGTTCCCGCGTATCCGCTCAGGTGCGTGGCGGCCAGACCCGGGCTGAGCGTAGGCAGCGACCGGACCCTGGGCGCGGAGGAGCGGACCAGTGGAGGGGCGGACCAGCGGAGGGGCGGACCGTGAGGTGTACGCCTCCCGCGTCGCGCCTACCTGCGCCCGCCAGGGGTCGGGGCAATCATCGCGGAGAAGCCTGATCAGGCGGCCACCGCAAGAAGTGTGGCTCTGGTGGTGGCCGCTTGGTCAGCCATGATCGGAAACTGTGCGAGCAGCGCCGACACGGTGGAGCAGTACAGCAACTGGATCAAGGAGTACGCGGACTGGCTTCCCAAGCCGACGAAAGACCCGAAAGCTACCTTGCCGGGTGGTCGTGGGAGGGGCCCGCGCGGGAGCGGCCGGTCAAGGTGCGGGGTCCGAGACCGGGGATTGAGATGGTCAGGGACGTTTGGACGTCTGCCACCGCGCCGGTGATGGTGCAGCTTGATAGGTCGGCACCGTTTTGTCTCGCTAGGGCGGCTGCTCTTGTGCAGGCGCTTTTGGGGGCTACCAGAGCTAGGCGGGCGGCGGCCAGTGCGCTGAGGTCGGCGGCTTGGTGGACGCGGTGGCGGGCGACTCGTGCGGAGCCGGTCACGGCGAAGGCCAGGGCCACGGACATCAGCAGACCCATGAGCGCGACGCCCCAGAGAGTGGCTGAGCCTCGGTCGTTGCATGGCATCTGAGGTCTCCTGGTTAGGATTCGGTGGCCGCGGTGGCGGAGGCGGTCACCTGGACTGCGGGCAGGGCGGGGCCCCAGGGTGGGCGGACCGCGCGGGAGATGGTCACGGTGGTCTGCTCTGGGGTGCGGTTGACTGTCACGTCGGCTTCCGGGTGGGTGGCTGAGCGGGCGAGGTCTCGTACCTGGTCCAGGCGCTCGCCCCTGGCTGCGGCGCGCGCGGCGGCGCGGGCGGCGTCGACGCATTCGAGCTGGGCCCCGACTGCTTGGATGGCCCAGAGCGCGGCGGCGAGGACGACGATGAGCGCTGGGAGCGTCGCGGCGGTTTCGGCGGTGACCGAGCCCTTCGACGAACGTGCGGATGTGGTCATCCGTTGGTGTTGAGTGCGCGGCCGACCAGGGACGAGAGCATCTCCTGCACTTCGGAGCTGCTGACCACCTTGAAGAGCAGGGCGGCGAAGGCGCAGGCGGCGATGGTGCCTACCGCGTACTCGGCGGTTGACATGCCTCTGTCTCGGGCGGATCCCGTCAGGTGGGCCTGCCTGGCCGACCACCAGCGACGGCAGCGGGCGCGGAGAGACGGCGTGGTGAGGTCCTGCATCGTGCCTCCAGGAGGGTCGGGGCCGGGGTGGTGCCCGGCGTCGCGGGTCCAAGATTCGCGCGAACCGGCCTGGGGTTATGAGGCCGAGTGGCGTTCTGGGGATAAGTGGGTCGGGGGTGTGGGCAGCTGTGGATAGGCCTCCGCCTGGCCCTGGTGTGGGTTGTCCGGCCTCTGGTGGCTGTCAAGGGAGGACGATCGTGGCGGCGAGGCCGGCGACCACGGGGATGATCCCCAAGAGGACGAAGGCCGGGAGGAAGCAGAGGCCCAGGGGTGCCACCGCCTTGACGCCCACGGCGCGGGCTGCGGCCACTGAGGCTGCTCTCGACGATTCGCGGGCGTCGTCCGCCAGGCGGGTGAGGACGTCGGCCACGGGGGCGCCGCTCTGGGCAGCTCGGATCATCGCTCGGGCGAGTGGGGCGGTGGCCGGGTCTCTGGACAGGTGAGCCCAGGTCGGTTCGGGGTCGGCGCCGAGCCTGAGCTGGGCGGCCACCCAAGTGAGCCGGAGTCCGAGCGGGCCGCCGACGGCTGTGGCGGCGGTCTCGGTGGCGGTGCTGGTGGGGCGGCCCGCGAGCAGGCAGGCGGACATGAGATCGGCGGCGAACGGCAGGTCGGCGGTGATCTGGATGCGGTCGCGTTCCCGTTCCGGTGGTTCCCTGCGATGGAGTGCCGTGGCGGCGACGGGGGTGGCCAGGAGGGCGGCCACGATGCCCGGGATGCCGCCGACCAGTAGTGCGACGATCAGGCCGAGACAGAGGGACGGGACGACGGTGCGGACGGTGAGTCGGCGCTCGGCTCCATCTCCGTCTTCGAGCCAGACGGGTGTGGGTGTGTCGGCGGGCTTGGACCCGTTCGGCCGGAGCGGGGGTGCGGGGAGCAGGCGGGCGAGGCGGTGTGCGGGTGTGGCGGGCGAGGTCCAGAGGTAGGCCGCGAAGGCCGCGCAGAGGACGGAGGCTAGGGCGAGCATCGGAAGTCCTTGGGATGGGTGTCGTTGGGCGACTGATCTCATGGCTGGGACCTGTAAGCCGCTCTGACGGATGGCCGCCCTGGGAACTGAGCTCGCGGCCTCGAGCGGGGTTTTTCTGGGGGCTTGCCTCGTACGAAGTACGTCAGAGGTTGGTGGCTCGGGTGGCCATGCGGTGGGTCCACCAGAGGCCGCAGACGTTCAGGGAGATGCCGGCGGTGAGGCAGAGGAGGCCCGGGAGGCTGCCCAGGAGGAAGGCCAGGGGGCGCATGCCCAGGGCGGCGGCCATCAGGAGGCCCAGGGCCGGGAGAACGGCCAGCATTTTCGCGGTGGCGCGAGGGCCTGCGAGTTGGGCTGCCACGTCCTGACGGTGGGCCTGGGAGGAGCGCATGGTCGCCGCCACGCGGTCCACCAGGGCGCTCAGGCCTGCTCCGGCCGTGATGCTGACGTCCCAGCAGGCGGCGAGGCGGCGCAGGCCCTCTCCGCCCTCTCCGGGGGCGGCTCGAAGCAGGGCTGCGGATACGTCGCCGCCGTCTCTGGCTGCTGCCGACACGGGGCGCAGCGCGTCCGGGTCCGGGAAGTCGACTGAGGTGAGTGCTCTGGTGAGGGACTCGCCCGGGGTCCTGCCTGCTGATAGTTCGGCGGTCATGGCGTGGCACAGCTCGATCGAGGCGCGGCGCCAGGCGTCGGCGCGGCGTGACCTGCTCGGGCGGGCGAGAAGTGCCTTCATCGTGCGCGGGCGGGACTCGTCGCCTTGGTGGGTGAGCCTGGCAAGACGCGAAGTTGCGGCGTCCGGGCCGGTCCAGAGCCACACGGCGAGGACGGTGAAGAGTGCGGCTAGCGCGATCATGGCGACGGCTCGGGGCCGGGGAAGCACGCTTGACCGGTCGACGGGGAGCGGTGGGGGCTGGGGTAACCGTCCTGCGGAGCGCGCCGCTCGTGGCCATCGGGGTGGGGGCTGGGGTGACCGTCCTGCGGAGCGCGCTGCTCGTGGCCGTCGAGGCCGGGTGAGGGTTGGCCTGTCAGGGCGGTGTAGGCGGGGCCGGGGTGGGTGTGGCCGTCGGGGGTGAAGGTCACGGCGGGGATGGCTCGTACGAGGTCGTCGTCGGTTCTGGTGAGGAGGCGGATCTCGGAGATGCGGCGGCGGCCGTCGGAGCGGCCGCGGGTGAGGTGGATGACGACGTCGAGGGCGGCGGCCAGCTGGCTGTGGACGGCCTGTCTGCTGAGGCCGGCGGCGCAGCCGAGGGCTTCCAGGCGGGGTGGGACGTCGGCGGCGGTGTTGGCGTGGAGGGTGCCGCAGCCGCCTTCGTGGCCGGTGTTGAGTGCGGCCAGGAGGTCGACCACTTCCGAGCCTCGGACCTCGCCGACCACCAGACGGTCGGGGCGCATGCGGAGGGCTTGGCGGACGAGGTCGCGCAGGCTGACGCTACCCGCGCCTTCGACGTTGGCGGGTCTGGATTCCAGGCGGACCACGTGGGGGTGGCGGGGGCGGAGTTCGGCAGAGTCCTCGACCAGCAGGAGGCGTTCGGCGGGGTCGGCCAGGGACAGCAGCGCGCTGAGGAGGGTCGTCTTGCCTGTGCCGGTGCCTCCGGAGATCAGGAAGGCTCGCCTGGTGGTGACCAGGGTCTGGAGGATGGGGACGGCAGCGGGGGTGATCGTGCCGGCGGCGACCAGGTCGGGAAGGGTGTAGGTGCGCCGGGGTGGCAGGCGCAGCGAGACGCAGGTGCCTCCCGAGGCGATGGGAGGCAGGATCGCGTGGAGGCGGACGCCTCCGGCGAGGCGGGCGTCGACGTACGGGGAGGCGTCGTCGAGGCGGCGGCCCGCGGCGGCGGCCAGGCGCTGGGCGAGCCTGCGGACGGCGGCGTCGTCGGTGAAGGTGACCGGGGTGAGGCGCAGGCCGCGGCCGTCGTCGACCCAGACCTCGCGGGGGCCGTTGACCAGGACGTCCGTCACGTCCGGCGCGGCCAGGAGCGGTTCCAGGGGGCCGGCGCCGATGAGGTCGGCGCAGAGGGCCCGGGCCACGGCGAGGATCTCGGCGTCGCCGTAGACGGCGCGTTCGGCGCGGAGCGCCACGGCCACCTGGGCGGCGGTGGGCTCCGCCCCTGCGCGGGCGAGGCGGACGCGGACGGCTTCGACGAGCTCGGGGGTCACTTGGTGGGACATGCGGGGCTCGTCTCGGCCGGGAGGAGGTCGCGGAGGAGGGTGGCGCAGAGGGCGCCGAGGCTGCTGCGGGGGCCGAGCCTGGGAAGCTCGCCGCGGTTGAGCGTGGCCGTCAGGCGGGGGTGGTCCGGCAGGCGGGCGGCGGCGGGGATGGCCAGGGAGGCCGCCACCGTGTCGGGGTCGAGGACGCCGGGGCGGATGACGGCGCGGATGTCGGAGGTGTGCTCGGCCGCCTGGCGCAGGACCTGGGCGGCGGACAGGACGCCGCGGACGTCGGCGGTGGCCACCAGGAGGGTGGTGGTGGCCCGGCCCAGGGCTTCGGCGGCGGCGTCGTCGAGGTGGCGGGGCAGGTCGGCGATCACCAGGTCGAAGCCGCGGCGGCCGGCTTCGAGGACCGAGCGCATCGCTTCGCGGGGGATGGGGCGGACCTCGCCGCGGTGGAACGACAGGACCGCGAGGTCGCCGAAGCTGGGAAGCGCTTCCTGAAGGGCTGAGGCGCCGATGCGGCCTTGCCGGGCCACCAGGTCCGCCCAGCGGGCCCCGGGCGTCTCCTCCTGCCCCAGAAGGGCGTCCAGGCCGCCTCCCAGCGGGTCGGCGTCGACCAGGAGGGTGCGCAGCCGGTCTTCGGAAGCCCGGAGCGCCAGGCACGCCGACAGGACGCTGGCGCCCGCGCCGCCCCGGCCGCCGATGACGCAGATGGTCACGCCCGCTCTCGGGTGGGGCTCCATCGCGTCGGCGAACTCCTCGACCAGGCGGCGCTCCTCCTCGGGGAGCGGGACGACCGCCTGGGCTCCGGCGGTGACGCAGGCGCGCCAGGTGGCGGGGTCGGCGGGGGTGCGGGTGACGAGGAGCACGCGGTCTCTGGGCGGCGGGGCGCAGGCGGCGACGGCGTCGGCGAGGTCGGCGCCGACGACCACCAGCGGGGCCTGGGTCCAGTACGGGCGTGCGTGGGCGGGGGCGTGGGCCACGTCGAGCTGGGCTCCGGCCGCGGCGGCGATGCGGACCAGGTCGTCGAGCAGGTCGCGGTCCTCGGTGATGACCAGCGGGCGATTCATCGGGGCCTCCCTCGGGGTCGGGGGTCCGACGATGCCCGGGGCGAGGCGGGGCGCGAGGAGGCGAACGCGGTTCTGGGGACGGAGCGCGGGCGTCGTGCACAGGCTGTGGATGACGGCCGGGGCCACAAATAGGGCGACCCCCGCCGGGGGGGAGAGCGGGGGTCGCCTGTTCGGTCCGGCTCCGGGGGGGTAGAGCCGGTCCCGTTTCAGAAGAAAGCTTTCATCACTTCACCAGAGCATGGCAAGGGACTGGGAAACAAACCCCGTGCCCCGTCGCTCCAGTTTCGGGCGATACCTCCGTATGCTGCCCGATCGACTCGAGTTTCGTCGAGGCGCAATCTCGCATTTCCGCCAAGTTTTTCCGTAAACGCATAACGATCACATAAAGCCGATCACGCACAGTGATCGGCGCCACGCCGGGAACCGCCGCGCGAGCGCGCCACACCGGCGCCGCCGCCAACGTCCGGTAAAGGTCTTGCCTCCGGGGCTTCCCATCAGGGCGGATCCGTCATACAAAGGTGTCACGGACAGGTTGTCCGGGTGCATCAACCGGGTACCCACGCGCGACCAGCCGCGGGAGGCGCGTCGTGACGGGCTTGACCCGCTCCGACGAATTGAGGTGCACGCTTGGTAACCCGGTGTGGTGCATCGGCAGACGGCGTCTCTTGACAGGGGCGCCGTCGGCTATGTCCTCAGCCTCTCTGCATGGCTTCGCAGATGGCGACGGCTTCCCGCACCCCCAGGGTCACCGCGGAGGCACACTGCTGTATCCACTGGGCGACGCCTTCCTGCGTGCCGCCCAGGTAGGCCCGCAGCCCCTCGGCGTAGGGCAGCTCCCGGTGCCCCACCTCGACGGCCACCAGCGACTTGGGGTCCAGCCCGTACTCGACCAGGGTGAGCCGCTCGGCGGCGCGCGCGACGACGCCGTCGGCCGAGCCGAAGGGCCGCAGCACCGCCAGCTCCGCGTGCACGATCGCGGCCATGACCAGCGCCGGGGCCTTGGTGGCGCTGTCCATCAGCCGGAAGAGGCTCTCCATCCGGACCGCGGTCTCCTCGGCGGACGGCGCGGGGCCCAGGCCCAGCGGGTCGGGGGCCTCGTCGGCCGTGCGGGGCCGCCCGAGCGCGTCCTGGCCGGTCAGACCGGCCGCGGCGACGGTGTGCAGGCGGGCCAGCACCTGCCGGGGGGCCTTGCGCCAGGTGGACCCGAGCCGGCCCAGCTCGGCGGAGGCGCGCAGCGCGCCCTGGACGACCGGATCGTGCGCCTCGTCGCGGCGCAGCGCGTCGAGCGGGACGTCCACGCCCTCGATCGCGGCCGAGGCGCGGGCGCCGCGCAGCGACGACTCGGTGGAGACGGCAGGGCTGGCGCGGCGCAGGACACGGTGCCGGTAGAGCCGGTCGACGGCCTCGCGGGCGGCGTCGACCGCCTCCGGCACGCCGGGAAGCCGTGCGATGACGGCCAATGGGTCGCTCACGGATAAGGACCATACCCGCGGGTAGAGGACCACTCCTGAGAGGGCCCATAAAGCCAGGCAGCAAATGGCGCAATATTTCAGGATGACAACGTTTCAATAGCTTTTGTCATTCGAATCGACAAGCTGTCGAGTTCGTGCGCCGAACGGTACAGACCTGTCTAGACCTCTTGTGTGGGTGTGCTGTGACCTGGTGAAGTGGGATATGACCTACTCGATCTGGCCCTAGAAGGAGCGCGAAGGTGGCCCCGGAGACCCCTGGAAACGAGACCCAGGCACTGTCCAACCTGCTTCAGGAGAACCGCCGGTTCGCGCCGCCGGCAGAGCTGGCAGCGGCCGCGAACGTGACCGAAGCAGCCTATGCCGAGGCGGACGCCGACCGCCTAGCGTTCTGGGAGCGTGCCGCCGAGAGACTGACGTGGACCAAACGGTGGGACACCACCCTTGAGTGGAACGCGCCTTTCGCGAAGTGGTTCGTCGGCGGTGAGCTGAACGTCGCCTACAACTGTGTCGACCGGCACGTCGAGGCCGGCCACGGCGACAAGGTGGCCTACTACTGGGAGGGCGAGCCCGAGGGCGACTCCCGCGTGATCACCTACGCCGAGCTGAAGGACGAGGTGTGCAAGGCGGCCAACGCCCTGCACGAGCTGGGGGTGCGCAAGGGCGACCGGGTGGCCGTCTACCTGCCGATGATCCCCGAGCTGCCGATCACCATGCTGGCCTGCGCCCGCATCGGCGCCGTCCACTCGGTGGTGTTCGGCGGGTTCTCCTCGTCGGCGCTGAAGAGCCGCATCCACGACGCCGACGCCAAGGTGGTCGTCACCGCCGACGGCGGCTACCGCCGCGGCAAGCCCTCGGCGCTCAAGCCCACCGTGGACGAGGCCGTTGCCGAGAGCCCGCAGGTGGAGAAGGTCCTGGTGGTCCGGCGCACCGGTCAGGAGATCGCGTTCGGCGACAAGGACCTGTGGTGGCACGACGTCGTCGGCCGGCAGAGCACCGAGCACACCCCTGAGGCGAACGACGCCGAGGACCCGCTCTACATCCTCTACACCAGCGGCACCACCGGCAGCCCGAAGGGCATCCTGCACACCACCGGCGGCTACATGGTCCAGACGGCCTGGACGCACGAGGCCGTCTTCGACCTGAAGCCCGACTCCGACATCTACTGGTGCACGGCCGACATCGGCTGGGTGACCGGGCACTCCTACATCGTGTACGGGCCGCTGGCCAACGGCGCGACGAGCGTGATCTACGAGGGCACGCCCGACACCCCGCACCGGGGCCGCTTCTGGGAGATCGTGCAGAAGTACAAGATCTCGATCCTCTACACCGCGCCCACGGCCATCCGGACGTTCATGAAGTGGGGCGACGAGATCCCCGCCAAGTTCGACATGTCGAGCCTGCGCATCCTGGGCTCGGTGGGCGAGCCGATCAACCCCGAGGCCTACATCTGGTACCGGGAGAACATCGGCGGCGGCCGCTGCCCGGTGGTCGACACCTGGTGGCAGACCGAGACGGGCGCGATCATGATCAGCCCGCTGCCCGGCGTGACGCACGCCAAGCCCGGCGCGGCCATGCGCGCGCTGCCCGGCATCGTCGCCGACGTGGTCGACGACCAGGGCAACAGCGTGCCCAACGGCGGCGGCGGGTTCCTGGTGATCCGCGAGCCGTGGCCGGCCATGCTCCGCACGATCTGGGGCAACGACCAGCGCTACGTCGACACGTACTGGTCGAGGTTCGACGGCCTCTACTTCCCCGGCGACGGCGCCAAGAAGGACGAGGACGGCGACCTGTGGCTGCTGGGCCGCGTCGACGACGTCATGCTCGTCTCCGGCCACAACATCTCCACCACCGAGGTGGAGAGCGCGCTGGTCAGCCACCCGAAGGTGGCCGAGGCGGCGGTCGTGGGCGCCACCGACCCGGTGACCGGCCAGGCCATCGTGTCGTTCGTCATCCTGCGCGGCGCGGTCGAGGAGGACGAGGACATCGCGTCCGAGCTGCGCGCGCACGTCGCCAAGACGCTGGGCCCGATCGCCAAGCCACGCCAGATCCTGGTGGTGCCGGAGCTGCCCAAGACCCGGTCCGGCAAGATCATGCGGCGCCTGCTGCGTGACGTGGCGGAGAACCGGAGCATAGGCGATGTCACCACGCTGGCCGACAGCACGGTGATGGACCTGATCGCGCAGAAGCTCCCGTCCGCCAAGGCCGACGACTAGGAACACTCAGGCGACCCCCCGTCCCAGCCGGGCCGGGGGGTCGCTCGTGTGCGAGGCGGGTCCGGCGCTATGTTCTCGGATCGGGTAGATCTGGGAGTGATTGCGGGGCGCGTGGTGGGCAGGTTCCTGGGATGTTCGGCCGGGGGTGGCGGGGCGGTCAGGCGGGTTCCTCCAGGTGGGGACGTTGGACCTACGGGTACGCGAGCATCGCATCCCGCCGGATGATGATTGACACGGCCATCAGGCCTCGATAGGAGACGTTCATGCCGCAGACTCCCGAGGAAGAATCGCTGGGCACGCTGGTCGCCCGGGCGAGCGACCACATCTCGGACCTGATCCGTTCAGAGATCAAGCTGGCCAAGGCCGAGCTCAGGTTCGACGCCAAGCGGGTCGGCCTGGCGGGGGTCATGTTCGCCGGCGCCGTGTTCGCGGCACACCTGTGCCTGATCCTCGCCTCGTTCGCGTTCGCCTACTTCCTCGCCCTGTGGCTGCCGACATGGATCGCCTTCCTCATCGTGACCGGCGTCTACCTGCTCTTCGCGCTGGGGGCGGCCTTCCTGGGGTACCGCAAGCTGAAGGGGCTGGCCGGGATGAAGCGGACCGCCCGGTCGATCAAGGACCTCAAGGAGATCGCCGGCTCCGACGGCCAGGCCGCGCCGGATGAGGCGCCACGACCAGACAAGAGGCCGGTGACGAGTGATGGCGCCTGACGAGGCCGTCGTCCGGATCGAGGGGCCGTGGACGCACCGCGCGGTGCACGCCGGCGGCACCCGTTTCCACGTCGTGGAGGCCGGTGAAGGCCCGCTGGTGCTGCTGCTGCACGGCTTCCCCCAGTTCTGGTGGACGTGGCGGCACCAGCTCGCCTCGCTGCCCGCGGCCGGCTACCGGGCGGTCGCGGTCGACCTGCGCGGCTACGGCGGCAGCGACAAGCCGCCGCGCGGCTACGACCTGCCGACGCTCGCCGCCGACGCGGCCGGGCTGATCAAGGCGCTGGGCGAGACGGGCGCGATCGTGGTCGGCCACGACTGGGGCGGGCTGCTGGCCTGGACGATGGCGGTGCTCGACCCGAAGTGCGTGCACCGGCTGGTGACCGTGTCGGCCCCGCACCCGCTGCGCCTGCGCCGCGCGCTGCTGACCGACCTCGCGCAGCTCAGGGCGAGCCGCCGGGCGTTCGGCTTCCAGCTTCCGCTGCTCCCCGAGTACCGGCTGACGCGGCGTGAGGGCGCGCTGGTGGGCAGGCTGCTCGACGACTGGGCGGGGCCGGGCTGGCCGGACGCGGAGACCGCGCGCACCTACCGCGAGGCGTTCTCGATCCCGGCGGTGTCCCACTGCGCGCTGGAGTACCACCGCTGGTTCGGCCGTTCCCAGCTGCGCCCCGACGGCCACCGCTTCGCCAGGGCCATGCGGGCCGAGATACAGGCGCCCACGCTCCAGCTGCACGGCGCGCTCGACACCTGCACGCTTCCCCGGACCGCTCAGGGGTCCGGGCGTTACGTGGCCGCCCCGTACCGGTGGCGGCTCTTCGAAGGGGCGGGCCACTTCCCGCACGAGGAGATTCCCGACGTGTTCGACACCGAACTGCTCGGCTGGCTCAACGATCCGGAGCCGGACCGATGAGAGACCGAGATCCCGAGGGCCGTCCGCGCAACGCCCGGCCGCGTGACGCGTTCGGCCGTCCCCTGCCGTACGGGTCGCCGGGCATGCCGAGAGTGCCCGACGACTACGCGCCGACGACGGACCAGGCGCTCGCCGACGGCCGCCGGTTCCTGGAGCAGGGCCTGCCGTTCAACGCCCACGAGGTGTTCGAGGGCCGGTGGAAGTGCGCTCCGGAGGAGGAGCGCGACCTGTGGCAGGGCCTGGCGCAGATCTGCGTGGGGCTGACCCATCTGCAGCGCGGCAACGGGCGCGGCGCGGTGACGCTGCTCTCCCGCGGCGCGGCCCGGGTGCAGACGTACGGCGAGCCGTACGACGGAGTGGGCAGAGCGGCGTCCGGCCTGCACGACGACAGCGACGCCGGCGAGGCGATCGCGCTGATCCTGGCGGAGCTGCCGGAGCCGGGCGAGACCTGAGCCCGGCTCAGTCGCACTCCTGGGTGTCGGCCGGCCGGGTGGCGGACTTGCCCTGCTCGGCGTCCGGGCGGACCTCGTCGGCGGTCAGGGCGTAGCCGGTCTCCTCCTGGCTGACCGCGGCCGCGAAGATCACCCCGTACACGCGCCCGTCGACGGCGAGCAGCGGGCCGCCGGAGTTGCCCGGCAGCACCACGCCGCGGATCGCGTACACCGAGCGGGTGACGTTGCTGTCGCGGTAGATGTCGGGGCTCTCGGCGTTGTTGATCCGGCTGCGGATGCGGGCCGGCTCGGCGGTGAAGCCCTGCCCCTTCGGGAACCCGGCGATGATCGCGTTGTCGCCCTTCTTGGCCTCGCCGCGGAAGGCGAGCGCCGGGAGGCCGAGCCGCGGCACCCGGAGGATGGCGATGTCGCGCTGCGGGTTGTAGCGGACCACGGTGGCGTTGTGGCGCTTGCCGGTGTGGTCGACGACCTGCAGGTCGCGGGTGACGCCGGCGACGACGTGCGCGTTGGTCATGATGCGGTCGCGGGCGTAGACGAAGCCGGTGCCCTCGATGTGCTTGTTGCAGCTCTCGGCGTTGCCCTGCACCTTGACGATGGCCCGGGTCGCGCGCTCCAGTTTGGCGCCCTTGAGGATGCTGCGCGGGGCCGGCTCGACGTCCACGAGCTGGCCGGCGCCGATCGCGTCGAAGACCGGCGGGAACTCCGAGCGGTCGATGAACTTCTTGAACGGCTGCTGCCAGTTGCGCGCGGCCTGCGGGATGGCCTGGTCGACGGTGGTGAGCAGCAGCGAGCCCTTGACCTGGTCGACCAGCGGCGAGAACGAGGTCGAGACGATCAGCGACCCGATCAGCCAGGCGATCACCAGCACCGACAGCGCGCTGGCGAACGTGCCGCCGACGGCGTCGGCCACCTTGGCGGGCTCCCACGTGACATGGGAGCGCACCACGGCCCCCATCGTGGACGAGGCGAACTGGCCGATCGTCGCCGACAGGAAGACGATCACGATGGCCAGCAGCGCCTGCGGCGTGTCGCCGTCGACGACGGTACGGGCGATCGGCGGCGCGATGAACACCCCCAGGACGGCCCCGCCCACGAAACCGACGAAGCTCATCACCCCGATGATGAAGCCCTGCCGGTATCCCGAGATCCCGAAGGCGATCACGAGGCCGATCAAGATGAGGTCAAGCAGATCACCGCGCACGCTTCAAAGCTAACCAGGGAGCGGGTCAAGTGTGCATGTCTTCCGCCAGGACTGCCCGCGCGGCGTCGTTAGCGTGATCCGCATGCCGCCGTTCGAGGGAACAGTTCGCGGTCTCATCGAGGCAGCTCTTCAGGACACCGACCCGGACGGGCCGGTGCGCTGGCAGGTGATCAGCCTGCTGCGGGAGCGCGGCGACGTCGAGTCCTTCATCGAGGCGCGGCGGCTGTGCGCCGCCGACGAGGCGGACGAGCGGCTGCTGGGCGTGGACATCCTCGGCATGCTGCGCGCGTACGTGGACCGTACGCTGCCCATCCTGCGCTATCTGGCGGCCAGCGAGGACGACCCGGTGCTGCTGTACTCGGTGCTGATCGCCTTCGGCCATCTCGGGGACCCGCGCTCGCTGCCGTCCGTGATCGACCTGGCCGGTCATCGGGACGCGCGGGTGCGGTACGGGGCGGCCTACGCGCTCCAGCACGTCCTGGGCGACCCGCCGGACCGCTCCGGGCTGGCGGCGCTGCGCCGGCTGACCCTGGACGACGACGCCGACGTGGCGGGCTGGGCCTCGCTCAGCGTGGCGCTAGCCACGGGCCGTCACGTTTAGCCCCTGGGGCGGCAGTTCCTCCACCCGGGCGCGGTCCCACGGGCGTTCCAGCCCGCCCTCGCGCAGCAGCCCGTCGAGCACGCCCGCGGTGAACCCCCACACGAGCATCCCGCGTACCCGGAACGCCGGGCCGGCCAGCCCGGCGCGGTAGCGGAGCATGATCCGGTTGTCCGGGTCGACCAGCTCGGCCAGCGGCACCCGTTCGACGGACTCGACCTCGTCGGGTGAGGCGGCGTGCACGGCGCACGGGTCGTGCCACCAGCCGATCACGGGGGTGACCCGGTTGTCGCTGTGTCGCACGTACAGCTCGGGCATGGTGGACAGCACGGTGACGCCGCGCGGGTCGAGGCCGGTCTCCTCCTCCGCCTCGCGCAGCGCCGCGCCGATCGGGCCGCCGTCGCCGGGGTCCACGCCGCCGCCGGGGAAGGCCGGCTGGCCGGGGTGG
Source organism: Nonomuraea sp. NPDC049649 (assembly GCF_040675175.1). Classification (NCBI taxonomy): domain Bacteria; kingdom Bacillati; phylum Actinomycetota; class Actinomycetes; order Streptosporangiales; family Streptosporangiaceae; genus Nonomuraea; species Nonomuraea sp. NPDC049649. The sequence goes on along the minus strand of NZ_JBFAOH010000050.1, from coordinate 15,277 downwards.
CTCCGCCCGTTGGCGCTGCGCTGGATGAGCAGCACGTCGGGGCCGTAGGGGCCCTCGCCGAACAGCGCCAGCACCGCCGCCTCGCGTCCGCCGCGCGCGGGCGGGCGCAGCCCTGCCGGTACGCGGGAGCGGGCGGCGTTGGCGGCGAGCTGGTCGAGCCAGCGGGGAATCGAGGTCACGACTGCTCCAACGTTCCAGGGATCACCGAGCTTCCCCGCTCAGGAGAAGGGGCCGGAACGCACCAGCTTGCGGGCCTCCTCGGCCTCGGTGGGGCCGGTACCGTAGGAGGGGCAGAGCGCGGCCAGCGGGCAGGCGCCGCAGGCGGGCTTGCGGGCGTGGCAGATGCGCCGGCCGTGCCAGATGATCCGGTGGGAGAACACGGTCCACTCGCGCTTGGGGATGAGCTCGCCGACCACCTTCTCGATCTTGACCGGGTCGGTCTCCTCGGTCCAGCCGAAGCGGCGGACCAGCCGCTGGAAGTGGGTGTCGACGGTCAGCCCCGGCACCCCGAAGGCGTTGCCGAGCACGACGTTGGCGGTCTTGCGGCCGACGCCGGGCAGCGTCACGAGGTCGTCGAGCTTGCGCGGCACCTCGCCGCCGAAGCGGTCGCGCAGGCCCTGGGCCAGGCCGATGATCGAGCGGGTCTTCGCGCGGAAGAACCCGGTCGGCTTGATGATCGCCTCGACGTCCTCGGGGTCGGCGGCGGCGAGGTCGTCGGGGGTCGGGTACTTGGCGAAGAGCGCCGGGGTGGTCAGGTTGACCCGCACGTCGGTGGTCTGCGCCGACAGCACGGTCGCGACCAGCAGTTCGAAGGAGTTGGTGAAGTCGAGCTCGCAGTGCGCGTCGGGGTAGGTCTCCGCGAGGATCCGGTTCATCTTCCTGGCCCGCCGCACCAGCCCCAGCCGGGTCTCCGGCTTGCGTCCGCGGGCGGCCGCCACGTTCGTCGCCATGCCGCAAGGGTATGGCCAAGCGGCCGTTTCCCGGGCATGACGCGTTCTTTCCCGTCGCCGGGCGGGCTCTGCCGCTCTCCAGGGGGTTAGGCCGCGTTTGTGAGTGTATCTAGCAGGCTGGACGGTTATGGGCGGGGGATGAGTAAGCATGTTGACGGTTTTGTTCGTACACTTCGGCAGGAGGATCGCACGGCTCGCCTTGGGGGGACCATCTCGAGCCCGTGACGCGGTCCGGCCGACGCGCGGAGTGGCGTGCGTCACAATGGCAGCAGAGGAGGCAGTGTGAACACCGAAGACGTGCTGGGCAAGGCCCCCCTGTTCGCCGCGCTCGACCGGGAGAGCGCCGCGGCGCTTCGGACGAGCATCACCGAGGTCCAGCTTTCCAAAGGCCAGACGGTCTTCCACGAGAACGAGACCGGCGACCGGCTCTACGTCGTGCTCGAAGGCAAGGTCAAGCTCTCCCGCACCTCCCAGGACGGCCGGGAGAACGTGCTGAGCGTGCTCGGCCCGAGCGAGATGTTCGGCGAGCTGTCGCTGTTCGACCCCCGGCCGCGCACGGCCACGGCGACGGCGCTGACCGAGGTGCGGCTGGCGGGGCTGGGCCACGACGACCTGCGACCCTGGCTGACGGGCCGCCCCGAGGTGGCTCTCCACCTGCTGCGGGCGCTCGCCCAGCGGCTGCGCCGCACCAACGACGTGCTGGCCGACCTGGTCTTCACCGACGTGCCCGGCCGCGTCGCCAAGCAGCTGCTCGACCTGGCCGAGCGGTTCGGCACCCGGACCGAGGACGGCATGCGCGTCCACCACGACCTCACCCAGGAGGAGCTGGCGCAGCTCGTCGGCGCCTCACGCGAGACGGTCAACAAGGCGCTGGCCGACTTCGCGCACCGCGGCTGGCTGCGCATCGAGGCCAAGGCCGTGGTGATCCTCGACCACGACCGGCTCTACAACCGGTCCAGATAGTCGAGCTGGGCCCGCACCGACACCTCCGCCGCGGGCCAGAGCGCCCGGTCGACGTCCGCGTACACGATCTCCACGACCTCGCGCGGCGTGCGCGCGCCGCGCCGCCGCGCCTCCCTGATCTGGTCGAGCCGCTCGCGCCGGTGCGCGATGTAGCCGTCGAGCGCGCCGATCGGGTCGGGCAGCACCGGCCCGTGCCCCGGCAGCAGGGCCCGCGCCTCCAGGCTCTCCGCCGCGGCTCTGAGCCGGTCCAGGCTGCGCAGGTAGTCGCCCAGGTCGCCGTCCTCGGCGATGATCGTGGTGCCGCGGCCGAGCACGGTGTCGCCGGTCAGGATGGCCCGGTCCTGCGGCAGCCAGAAGCAGAGCGAGTCGAACGTGTGGCCGGGCGTCCCGTACACATGGATCTCCAGCCCGTCGACGGTCACCACGTCGCCGTCGGCCAGCCCCTCCTCGCCCAGCCGGTGGCGCGGGTCCAGGGCCCGCACCGGCGCGCCGACCAGCTCGGCGAAGCGGCGCGCGCCGCCGCTGTGGTCGGGGTGGCCGTGCGTGAGCAGGATCTCGGTGACACGCCGCTCCCCCAGGTGGTCGCGGACCCGGAGCAGGTGGGCCTCGTCGTCGGGCCCGGGGTCGACGACCACGGCCTCCCGCTCGCCGATCACCCAGGTGTTGGTGCCGTCGAGCGTCATGGGCGACGGGTTGGGCGCGAGGAGGTTCTCCGCGTGGTCGGTGCGCGAGCCGTCGGGCGTGCCGAGCGGGATGTGCAGGCCGCTCATGCCGGCTCCACCCGGAACTCGCCGTCGACCTCCACGATCCTGGGCACCACGGTGACGATCTCGCGTTTCTCGGCGAGCACCGACTCCACGCTGTCGTGGCGGGCCAGGTCGCTGAGCACGCGGTACGTGGGAGGCATCAGGAAGATCTCGCCCCGGTCGCCCATCGCGAGAGCCTCGGCCGGGGCGCGCCACTCGACCCGGTCGGCCTCGCCGCCGACGTCGCGGGTCCGCTGGCCCTCGGGCAGCACGGCGACGAAGAAACGGGTGTCGAAGCGCCGCTCCTCGGCCTCGGGCGTGATCCAGTGGGCCCACGGCTTGAGCAGGTCGGAGCGGAGCACCAGGCCGCGCTTGCCGAGGAAGTCGGCGAAGCCGAGGCTCCGGTCGATCAGGGCCAGCCGGTCGGCCTCCCAGTCGTCGCCCCGCGTGTCGGCGACCACCGAGTCGGGGCCCGGTCCGGCGAGCAGCACCCCGGACTCCTCGAACGTCTCGCGTACGGCCGCGCACACCAGCCCTCTGGCCACGGACTCGTCCGCGTCGAAGACCCGCCCCCACTCGGCGGGCGACGGCCCCGCCCAGGCCACCGCGTGGTCGGTGTCGCGCGGGTCGACCGATCCGCCGGGGAAGACGTACGCGCCGGCCGCGAAGGCCATCGTGGACTTGCGCCGCAGCAGGTAGACCTGGATGCCGCCGCCCCGGGCCGCGCGGAAGAGCGCCACGGTCGCGGCGTCCCGCGCGCGGGCCGGGGCGACACGCCCGGACAGCACACCTCTGATGTGCTCGGCGTGTTCCCGAGAAATCCGAAGACCAGCCACCATGACCTCCACCTAGAACATCACTCGGTCATAGTGGCATATCAGGCTTTCAGGACACCTCGGCGACCAGCTCCACCTCGACCGGGACGTTCAGCGGCAGCGCCGCCACGCCGACGGCGCTGCGCGCGTGCTTGCCCGCCTCGCCCAGCACCTCGCCCAGCAGCTCGCTGGCGCCGTTGGCGACCTGCGGCTGCCCGGTGAAGTCGGGAGCGCTGGCCACGAACACCACGACCTTGACGATCCGCTTGACCTTGGCCAGCTCGCCGATTTCGGCCTTCAGCGCGGCCAGCGCGTTGAGCGCGCAGATCCGGGCCGCCGCCTGGCCGTCCTCGACGCCGACCTCCGCGCCGAGCTTGCCGGTGATGCGTACCTCGCCCTTCTCGACCGGGATCTGGCCCGAGGTGTAGACCAGGTTGCCGGTCCGCACCGTCGGCACGTACGCCGCCAGCGGCGCGGTCACCTCGGGCAGTTCGAGCCCTAGAGCGGCGATCTTCTGCTCAGGAGTCACTGCTTCTCCCGCTTGAAGTAGGCGACCAGCTGCTCGGGCGTCTGACCCTGGACGATCTGGACCAGCTCCCAGCCGTCGGAGCCGAAGTTGTCGAGGATCATCTTGGTGTTGTGGATCAGCACCGGGGCCGTGAGGTACTCCCATTTCTTCATGACCATCAGCGTAGTGTGAGCAATCTCCGGTGTTCTCCTGGGCTTACGTCAAGTGACCGTTCGGTAGCCTCGAAACGTGGACTCTCGGGACACGGATTGGGACGGTGTGCGCCTGCACGTCGTCACCGGCAAGGGCGGCACCGGGAAGACGACGGTGGCCGCCGCGCTCGCGCTCGCGCTCGCCGCGGGCGGCCGCAAGGTGCTGCTCGTGGAGGTGGAGGGCCGCCAGGGCATCGCGCAGATCTTCGATCTGCCCCCGCTTCCGTACGAGGAGCGCCGCATCGCCGTGGCCCCCGGCGGCGGCGACGTGTACGCGCTGGCCGTCGATCCCGAGGAGGCCATGCTCGACTACCTGGAGATGTTCTACGGCATGCGCCGGGCGGGCCGGGCGCTGACCAAGCTGGGCGTGCTCGACTTCGCCACCACGATCGCCCCGGGCTTCCGCGACGTGCTGGTCACCGGCAAGACCACCGAGGCGGTGCGCAGGCGCGACAAGAACGGCGAGCGGGTCTACGACGCCGTGGTCCTCGACGCGCCGCCGACCGGCCGCATCACACGCTTCCTGAACGTCACCGAGGAGGTCGCGGGCCTGGCCAAGGTCGGCCCCATCAAGAACCATTCCGACCTCGTACGAGGCGTTGTGAAAAGTCCGGAAACGGCGGTGCACTTCGTGACGCTGCTGGAGGAGATGCCCGTCCAGGAGACCCTCGACGGCCTGGACGAGCTGCGCGAGGCCGGCCTGCCGCCCGGCGGCGTCTTCATCAACATGGTGCGCGAGCCGCTCTTCCCCCAGCCCGTGCTCGACCAGGCGGTCAAGGGCCGCTTCGACTCCGCCGAGCTCGTCGCCGGGCTGGAGGCCGCCGGCCTGGCCACCGGCAGCGACGCCAAGGCCCTCGCGGAGGCGCTCACCGAGGAGGTCGTCGAGCACGCCCGCCGCACCGAGACCGAACGCGAGGAGCGCCGGACCCTCGACGCCGCCGCCCGGCCCACCTACGAGCTGCCGCTGCTGGCCGACGGGGTCGACCTGGCGGGCCTGTACGAGCTGGCCGAGAGCATCCGCACCCAGGGAGCAGCGTGAAGAAGCCCGCCAGCCTCGACATCGACGCCATCCTCGACGACAGCGGCACCCGCATCATCGTCTGCTGCGGCTCCGGCGGCGTCGGCAAGACCACCACCGCCGCCGCGCTCGGGCTGCGCGCCGCCGAACGCGGCAGAAGCGCCGTGGTGCTCACCGTCGACCCCGCCCGCCGCCTGGCCCAGGCGATGGGGCTCACCGAGCTCGACAACACGCCGCGGCGCATCGTCGAGTACGAGAGCGGCGGCGAGCTCCACGCCATGATGCTCGACATGAAGCGCACGTTCGACGAGATCATCGAGGCGCACGCCGACCCCGAGCGGGCCCGGCAGATCCTGTCGAACCCCTTCTACCAGTCGCTGTCGTCGAGCTTCGCCGGCACGCAGGAGTACATGGCCATGGAGAAGCTCGGCCAGCTCCGCCGCTCCGACGAATGGGACCTGATCATCGTCGACACGCCGCCGTCACGCTCCGCGCTCGACTTCCTCGACGCGCCCGAGCGGCTCGGCCGCTTCCTCGACGGACGGTTCATCCGGCTGCTCACCGCCCCGGCCAAGGCCGGCGGGCGCAGCGCCTTCCGGCTCTTCAACGCGGGGTTCGGGCTCGTCGCCGGCATGCTCACCAAGCTGCTCGGCGCCCAGGTCATCAAGGACCTGCAGACGTTCGTGTCGGCGCTCGACGCGGTCTTCGGGGGCTTCAGGCAGCGGGCGGAGCGTACGTACCAGCTGCTCCAGTCGCCCGGCACCGCCTTCCTCGTGGTCGCCGCGCCCGAGCGCGACGCCATGCGCGAGGCGTCCTATTTCGTCGAACGGCTCGCCGAGGAGCGCATGCCCCTCGCCGGCCTGGTCGTCAACCGGGTCCACGAGTCACCGGCCGCGACGCTCTCGGGAGTCCGGAGCGCCGCGGCCGCCGAGGACCTGCAAGCCCGGGGCGAGCACGAGCTGACCGCCGCTGTGCTGCGGCTGCACACCGGCAAGATGCAACTCGCCGCTCGCGAACACCGGGAGCAGGACCACTTCGTGACCGCGCACCCGACGGTGCCGATCGCCCAGGTGCCTGCGATGTCCGAAGACGTGCACGACCTGGACGGCCTGCGCCGCATCGGCGAACTCCTGGCTAAGGCGTAAGAGCGCGGCCGGCCTCACGGCCGGCCGCGCCCCGGCCGATCAGCCGGCGATCAGCTCGTTGGTCCGCTCGTACTCTTCCTTCGCGGACTCGAGCAGCTGCCGCCACGAGTCGACGTCGGGTCGCCGGCGTAGAAGCGCACGCCGTTCGCGTTCGGTCATACCGCCCCACACCCCGAACTCGATGCGGTTGTCCAGCGCATCGGCGAGGCATTCGGTACGGACCGGGCATCCTCGGCAGATCAGCTTCGCCCTGTTCTGCGCAGCCCCTTGGACGAACAGCGCGTCCGGGTCCGCACCTCGACAGGCGGCACGGGAGGTCCAATCCGTGATCCACATTTTCGACCCCACTCCCCTTAGGTGGTCAGTCGTCATTTGGGGCCGACGGGCGCGGGCGCCGAGCCTCCGTATTCAGTTGCCGCATGGAGAACGTACGCAAGGAGACGTTCGGGCCGACAGACCCCAGAGGACCAAATTCTCGCCGGACTGTTGACCGGGAATGACTAGTCACCCCAGCCAGTCAAGGCGAAATGGTGTCGTGTTACCGTTGGTCACACGCTTTCAACGTAGGCTTGGGACTGTGCAAGCTCAGGGCAAAGATCGTTCTTCACCGATCCTGAACGTCATCAAACTGACGGTGGCAGGCGCTGCCGCGGGCGTGCTCGTCGCCGCCGTCGCGCTGCCTGCCGTCGGCGGCGCGGGCGTCTCCGCCAGGTCGGCCGTGGGAGCGCTCGACCTCAGGGCCGAAGAGCTCGACGAGCCGCCACTGCCCGAGCGCACCCGCCTGGTCGACGCCAACGGCAAGCAGATCGCGCAGTTCTACTTCCAGAACCGCCAGTCCGTCAGCCTCGACAAGGTCGCGCCGATCATGCAGAAGGCCCTCATCGCCATCGAGGACTTCCGCTTCTACAAGCACGGCCCCATCGACATCGAGGGCACCGCCCGGGCTCTGATCAAAAACCTTACCACCGGCGGGGTCACTCAGGGCGGTTCTTCCATCACTCAGCAATACGTGAAGCAGGTGCTGGTCAACGCGGCCGAGACCGACGAGGAGCGGGCCGCCGCCACCGCCACCACCGTCTCCCGCAAGCTCAACGAGCTGCGCTACGCGATGGCGATCGAGCAGAAGTACTCCAAGGACGAGATCCTGGAGCGCTACCTCAATATCGCCTACTTCGGCGCGGGCGCCCACGGCGTCCAGGCCGCCGCCCGGCGCTTCTTCGACAAGCCCGCCTCCGAGCTCAACCTCGCCGAGGCCGCCACGCTGGCCGGCGCGGTGCAGAACCCCGCCAGGACCGACCCCAACGTCGGCCCCAAGTCCCGCGCCCTGCTCCTGGAGCGGCGGAACGTCGTCCTCGACCGGATGGCCGAGGTCGGCTTCGTCTCCCGTGCCGAGGCCGAGGCGGCCAAGAAGAAGAAGCTGGGCTGGAAGGACGTCGAGATGCCCGGCGGCTGCGAGGAGAGCAAGTACCCGTACTTCTGCCTCTACGTGCAGAACGAGATCCTCCTCAACGAAGACTTCGGCGAGACCGCCGAGGAGCGGCTCAAGCTCCTCCAGCGCGGCGGCCTCACGATCAAGACCACGATCGACCCGAAGATGCAGAAGGCCGCCGAGAAGGCCATCCGCAAGTACGTCAGCCCCAAGGACAAGCCCGTCGCCGCCCAGGCGATGATCGTGCCGGGCACCGGCGAGATCAAGGCGATGGCCGCCTCCCGCAAGTTCGGCAACTCCAAGAAGAAGAACGAGATGTCCTACAACCTGGTCGCCGACGCCGCGCACGGCGGCGGCCGGGGCTTCCAGCAGGGCTCCACCGCCAAGGTCTACACGCTGACCGCGGCCCTGAAGGAGGGCATGAAGCTCGGCGACGGCTTCGCCTCCCCCAACGGCTACCGCGCCTCCGGCTACAACTCCTTCAAGGACTGCAAGGGCAACAACGTCGGCGACCCCTCCCACACCGTCACCAACTCCAGCGAGGGCGGCGGCGGCTTCAAGACCCTGGAGACCGGCACCTGGGGCTCGGTCAACACCTTCTTCATGAAGCTGCAGCAGAGCGTCGGCCTCTGCGACACCGTCAAGACGGCCAAGGAGATGGGCCTCAAGCGCGCCGACGGCCAGAAGCTCGGCGAGTACGAGACGTTCACGCTCGGCATCAACGAGGCCGACCCGGTCAACGTCGCCAACTCCTACGCCACCCTCGGCGCCCGCGGCAAGTACTGCAAGCCGCTGGCCATCACCGAGGTCAAGGACCGCGACGGCAAGGTCACCCGCTTCAAGCCCAAGTGCCAGCAGGTCATCGACAAGGAGGTCGCCGACGCCGTCAGCGCCATCCTGTCCGGCGTGTTCACCAAGGGCACGATGAGCGGGGTCGGCGGCATCGGCCGCGACGCCGCCGGCAAGACCGGCACCACCGACAACTACACCGCCGCCTGGTTCGCCGGCTACACCCCCAACCTGTCGTCGGCCGTCAGCATCGGCGACCCGCGCGGCGCCTTCAGCCACAACCTCATAGGCGTCACCATCGGCGGCCGCTACTACCCGTACGTCTACGGCGCGTCCATCGCCGGCCCCATCTGGAAGGACTCGATGATCTCCGCGCTGAAGGGCGTGGAGGCCGCCAAGTTCCACCCGGTCAACCGGTCCCGCTTCGGCGGCTGCGGCGACAAGTGCCCGCCCAAGCCCAAGAAGAAGGACCGCGACGAGATCCGCGACATCGACGACCTCCGCGACCTGTTCGAAGACCGGGGCGACCGCGGCGGCCGTGGCGACCGCGGCCGCGGCGACCGGGGCCGCGGCGGCGACTGGGGCGGCTGGAACGAGACCGGCCTGGCGCCGACCGACTGACCGCTCGCCCGTACGAGGACGAGGCCTCCGCCCCTGACCGGAGGCCCGTCCAGGCGGGCACTCAGGACGTCAGCTTGGCGCGCACCGCGGCGGCCACCCGGCCGCCCTCCGCCCGTCCCGCGACCTTCGGGTTGACCACCTTCATCACCTGACCCATCGCCTGCGGGCCCGACACGCCCAGCTCCGCGATGGACTCCTCGACCAGCCGGTTCAGCTCCTCGTCGGAGAGCTGCGCCGGGAGATACTCCTCCAGCACCGCCTGCTCGTCGAGCTCCGCCTTCGCCTGCTCCGCGCGCCCGGCGTTGCCGAACGCCTCCGCGGCCTCCCGCCGCTTCTTCGCCTCCCTCGTCAGCACCTTCAGGACCTCCGCGTCGGAGAGCTCCCGCGACTGCTTGCCCGAGACCTCCTCCACGTTCACCGCGGCCAGAGCCATCCGGATGGTCCGCAGCCGCACCTCGTCCCGGCTCTTCATCGCGGCCGTGAGATCGGCCTTCAGCCTGTCTTTCAATGCACTCATGCGGACCATCTTGCCGCGTGCCCGGGACACCCCGTGCCGGATGTCGGGCATCATGAGAACGTGAGGAAAGCAGTCGCGGTTCCGTTGTCAGTGCTCGGGCTCGGCGTGGCCGGCGTCGCCTACGCGTCGGTCGTGGAGCGCAACTCGTTCCGGCTGCGCCGCTTCGACGTGCCGGTCCTGGCACGAGGCCAGCGTCCGGTACGGATTCTGCACCTGTCCGACCTGCACCTGACTCCGCGGCGCACCATGCTGATCAACTGGGTGCGCTCACTCGGCGCCCTGGAGCCCGACCTGGTCGTCAACACCGGCGACTCCATCGCCCACCCCGAGGCCGTGCCGTCGCTGCTGCACGCCCTGGAGCCGCTCCTGAGCCGCCCCGGCCTGTTCGTGTACGGGTCCAACGACCTCTACGCCCCCCAGCCCAAGAACCCCCTCCGCTACCTCTGGCGCACCTCCCGCAACGAACGCCGCCAGCACATCCCCAACCTCCCCTGGGAAGAACTCGGCGCCGGCATGGCCGCCGAAGGCTGGCTCGACATGAACAACACCACCGCCCGCATCAAGGTCGGCGACCTCGACGTGGCGGTGGCCGGCATCCACGACTCCCACATCTCCCGCGACCGCTACGACCTGGTCGCCGGCCCCGCCCCCGCCGACGCCGACCTCCGTCTCGGCGTCATGCACTCCCCCGAGCCGCGCAACATGACCCGCTTCGCCGACGACGGCTACCAGCTCCTGCTCGCCGGCCACACCCACGGCGGCCAGCTCTGCATCCCCTTCTACGGCGCCCTCGTCACCAACTGCGGCATCGACAGGAAGCGCGTCAAGGGCCTCAGCCGCCACTCCTCCGCCTGGCTCCACGTCTCGGCCGGCCTCGGCACCTCCCCGTACGCCCCCGCCCGGTTCGCCTGTTTTCCCGAAGCGTCCCTGCTCACACTGGTTCCGAGGCGCTGAGTGGTCACAAGCACCCACGAAGTCGGCTAGACTTCTACAGGCACGTGCAAGACGACGTGCACCGGGGTGTGGCGCAGCTTGGCAGCGCGCTTCGTTCGGGACGAAGAGGTCGTGGGTTCAAATCCCGCCACCCCGACAGTGCAGTAGCAGGTCAAGGGCCTGATCGCTGGAGACAGCGGTCGGGCCCTTGATCGTTTGACCGTCATTTGACCGTGGGTCTGAACGCCTCCAGGCGGCATTGGCGGGTTCAAACGAGTTCTCCTGGGCACCTTGATCGCTGAATCGGTGCCGGTCTGCCGTCTCCGGTGGTTCAAAGTAAGGAGCAGCTACCGCGGATGCTGCCCATGAGCATGGACTTGCCCAAGCAACGCCGCGGACGATGGCGCTGCCGCTTGAACGGCGCCCGGATCGTGCAGCACCCTGATAAGCCTTGTCCGAGAAGGTCGTCACGTCGAGCGGCGGCTAAGACGTCGATCAAGGCGACGATCGCGTCATGAACGGTGCCGGGCAACCAGGAGAGGCCCACACCAGCCAGCCCATGGGATCGGAACCGGTCGGCAGGGTGTGGACACATGCCCCCCGACCCTGCCGACGTTCGCCCAGCTCTTGCCCCGGATTCGGCATCACATGTGACCACCAACTGCGGAACCCGGGCATAAGATTCCGTCCATGTTCCGAGTGCGCCCGGCCCGTCAGTCCGCATCACAGCCCGATGTGCCGGTCCTGCGAAGTCTCGGGCCCACGTACGAAGAGAACCTGCATGGGCGGCACGCCGCAGTCCTCCTCAAGGTTCTGACCGACAAGTCCGCGAACGCCGCGAGGAATATCGCGCTCGCGGGGCACTACGGCAGCGGAAAGAGCAGTGTCATTCGCGGTGTCCAGGAGGAGCTCGATAAGCGGAAGATCAGCTGGGTCAATCTGTCGCTGTCGAGCCTGGGCATAGGCGACACGAAGCGGGCACGCATCCAGGATGACAGCACCCTCGCTCCACTGACGAACCTCATCCAGAAGGAGATCGTCAAGCAGTTGCTCTACCGGAAGGCCCCTGCGGACATGCCGGGGTCGAGGTACTTCCGTATCGACTCGTTCAGGCCCTGGCCGGCTGCGGTCTGGAGCGCCCTGGCCGCTGTAGGGTCATTTGTGGTCGCGGTCCTGCTCGGGCTGGTGGAGCGCGTGAAGCAGGTGGGACCCCAGGCCGTGGTCACCAGTCATGACTGGGTGCCGTGGGTCATCGTCGCTGGGTTCGGCGTGTTCCTGGGTGTGATCTGCTTTCTCGGTTTGCGTGCTCTGCAAAGCCGAGTGCGCGTGGAGAGCGTCTCCGCGGGCGGAGCGGCCGTCACGCTGAGAGCCAAGGAAAACTCGTACTTTGATGAGTACCTCGACGAGATCGTCTACTTCTTCCAGAAGACGCGGACCCAGGTTGCGATCTTTGAGGACCTGGACCGGTTCGGGGATCCACACATTTTCGAGACGCTACGCGAGTTGAACACCGTCTTGAACAACTCCGAGCAGATCAAGTCACGGCCAGTTCGATTCGTGTATGCGGTCCGTGACAGTATCTTTGAGCAACTCTCCATCGATGTCGCCCAGGACAGCGATGCGGATGCCGATGCCGACGCGGTAGCACTTCGTGCGTCTATTCTGGAGTCCGCTCCGTCAGCGAACAGGACAAAGTTTTTCGACCTGGTTGTCCCGATGGTTCCGTTCATTACGCACCGGTCGGCGCGGGATCTGTTGATGGCGGAGTTCTCCGAAGCGGAAGAGAAGCCTTCGACCGCACTGGTGAATCTAGTTGGCGGGCGTCTGACTGACATGCGCCTGATTCGCAATATTCGGAATGAGTTCGAGATCTACCGTGCCGCGGTTTTGGGAGAGGAAGGTCTCAAAGGCCTCGCTGCGGACCGGCTATTCGCGATGATGGTTTACAAAAACCTACATCTGGAGGACTTCGAGGCCATCCGGCTGGGCACGAGCAAGATCGACGAGGCTTACCAGGCTTTCCGTGACATGGTCACGTATCAGACGAGCCACCAGGCAGCTGTCAGCAAGGAGGCGCTCGACCGGATCGCGTCGAACGCCCTGTGGGACAAGCACGCGAAGGCCGCCGGCGAACGGCTCCAGAAGGTGCTGCAGATGGTTCACCAGGCATCGCGGGTTGGTGGCGAGTCGGCCCTTTGGTATGAGTCGGAGCGCTACCCGCTCGCGGCTCTTACATCTGGTGACTTTTGGAGGTCGCTGCACAAGACCCGCAAAGAGGTGAACTTTGTCCACCCTCACCCGAGATACGGTGGTGTCACCTTGTCGTTCGATGAGGTGATCGCGCTGGTCGGGGGTGGAGCCGCTGCGCCGGTGGATGCCGATGTCGCACGTCTTCGGCGCGTCTCCCGGGCTGCGCGGGAGACGAAGGACTTTGTCGCGAAAGCCACGATGGCGCAGCTCATGGCTGAGGCGGACCTAGTCATGCCCACCGATGGCGGCGTGGAGCGCAACCTGGATGCGATCGTTGCCGACCTCGTGTCGCCCTTGGCCCACGACCTCCTTGCCAGGGGCTACATCGACGAGAACTTTACTCTGTACTGCTCGGATTACCACGGCATCGCTATCAGCGTCAGCGCCATGAATTTCATCCTCCATTGCGTCCAGGTCGACCGCGCAGACCACCGCTTCCGGTTCGACGAGGCTGCCTCCATCGACGCCGTTGAGAAGGAAATGGGCGATCGCTTCCTCGACGGCGAGAGCGTCTTCAACCTTGAGGTCTTCGACCACTACCTGCCCGCACGCCCCGAGCGGCTATACAAGGCTTTCGACAAGCTCGCCATACGCGCCGGGACCGACTCCACTTTCATCGATATGTACCTCATGGATGGCAAGTCTAAGGCGCTCTTCGTAAGCCAACTGACTCCTCGTTGGACGGGCATGTTCGTCCATTTGGTCGAGAAAGCCCCGTTCGAGCTCTCAGCGGCGGTTGAGCTCGTCGACACCGCTGTCCGGAGCGCTGCTCGCGACGTCGACTACGACTCCTCCGACCGGGTGGAAGAGTTCCTCTCGGAGCATTACGCCCAGATGCAGGCATTTGTTAGCACCATGGAGGCATCAAAGGCGGCTGATTTGGTGGTTCTGATTCGTCGTCTTGGCATCCAGGTCGGCGACCTCACGGTGCTGGGGGACGCACAGCGTGAGGCGGTGGTCACAGCTAGCCTGTACCCGGTCACGAGGGAGAACCTGTCCGCGGCACTCGGTGAAGGCACCCCGCTGGCCCTCGACATGGTGAAGGCGACCAACGCGACCGTCTACGAGCACATCCTCAACAATCTGGACCGCTACCTCCATGCTCGTCAGGAGGGCGAAGTGACCGTCGATGCCTCGGAGGAGTTCGTCGCGGTGCTGAACGACGTCGCCGGTGCCGACGAATCGGTGGTGCTGCCGGTTGCCAAGGGCGCGTCGCAGACGTGCAAGGTAGCCGACCTGGATGACCTCGACGAAACGGCATGGACTGCAGTGGTGTCGGCGAGCCGGTTCACGCCTACCGCCCGGAACGTGAGCCAGTTCGTAGCGAAGTTCGGCGTCCACGAAGAACTGGTGAAGAACCTGAACAGCATCGACCTCACCGAGATCGAGGAGGTGAAGGAGGAGTCCAGGTACGAGCTCGGGTATGCGCTGACACATGCCGAGAACCTGGACTCGGCAGCGAGGGTCCGGTTGGTCAAGCAGCTCGAGCTCTCCGGCAAGTTGGATCCCGAGCGCCTGACGGGCGCCGGGCTTGAGCTGCTCCCGGCACTGCTGGTTGCCGAACTGGTGCCCGATGCCGCCGAGACATATGCGTGTGTGGTCGGTAGCCCGTTCGCGGTCCGCGAGGAGTACTTCGCGGCGTCCAAGAACCTGGCGTCCTACGTATGTGAACTACCGCTATCGAGCGACGACCTGCCCAAGCTCATGCGGAGCCCGCGTGTGGTATCGGCCGTCAAGCGGGCAATCGCCGATGACGCGGAGTACGTACACGGCCGGTTGTCCCAGCAGGGTGCCATCGCGATCTGCGAGTGGGCGGCCATGGGCAACACGGTCTCGGTGGATCTGCTGGTCAAACTCAGCGAAGCCGCAGCGCCCGCCGAGCACATCCTGAGTCTGCTGGAACCCCACCTTTCTGGCATTGAGCTACCGGTGTTGGACCAGATTCTTTTGGCGCTGGGCGACGAGTACGAACCGCTCACCAGGACCGGTGGCCACCGTCCCAAGCTGAAGGAACTGGACGGGACGAACGAACTGCTCAACGAGCTCAAGCGTCACGGCCGGGTCAGTTCGTTCCGACCCGGGAAGATCCATGGCATCCGGGTCATCATGCGTCGTTGAGACCCCACCAAGGGGGTTCGAGAGTTCAAGGAGTATTGCGAGGCGCTGATATTGCGCATAGACCAGGTGAAGTCGAACGGCGGCAGCGTCTCCAACGCCGAGCGTTGGCTGGCATGGACTCAACAACACATCGACCGGATCAACCCTTCAAGAAGTTTCCGGCTATGCCGGGACTGTACGGTTTTCGGTGTAACTCCTGATCAAGGAGAACGCACCTGATGAGTACTGTGATCCAGGCATCGACGGAGATCGATCTGGAGGAC
>NZ_JBFAOH010000049.1:0-42876 GCF_040675175.1 Nonomuraea sp. NPDC049649 | reverse complement strand
CCCCAGCCCCCCCACCCCCCCCACCCCCCCCACCACCCCCCCCCCCCCTCCCAAGCCGAGCCGCGGGGGGGGGGGGGCGGGCCGGCCCCCCCCCCCCCCCCCCCCCCCCCCCCCCGGGTCCTGGGCGAGGATCGCCTGGTGCAGGGCCACCAGCTCCGGGCCGGGGTCGAGGCCCAGTTCCTCGGCCAGCCGCTCGCGCAGCTCCGCGTAGCTGGCCAGCGCCTCGCTCTGGCGGCCCGCCCGGTAGAGGGCGCGCAGGTGGACGGCTCGCAGGCGCTCCCGCAGCGGGTGGCGGGCCACCAGGTCGCCCAGCTCGCCGGCCAGCAGGCCGTGCTCGCCCAGTTCCAGGCGCGCCTCCGCGCGCAGCTCCAGCGCGGTCAGGCGCTGCTCTTCCAGCCGTACGACGGCGGCCCGGGTGAACTCCTCGTCCGCGAAGTCCGCGTACGCCGGGCCCCGCCACAGGTCCAGCGCCTCGTCCAGCAGGGCGGCCCGGGTGCGCGGGTCCCCGGTCGCCTCGGCCCGCGCCAGCAGGTCGGTGAAGCGCACGGCGTCCACGTCGGCCGGGGCGAGGTGATAGCCGGGCGCCCTGGAGATCACCAGGTCCCTGCCACCGGGTTCGGCGTCCTCCAGCGCCTTGCGCAGCTGGGAGACCCGTACCTGGAGAGCCCCTGCCGGATTGCGGGGCTGCTCGTCCCCCCACAGGTCCTCCACCAGACGGTCGGCGGAAACCGTGCGTCCCTCGTGCACGAGCAGGTCGGCGAGGAGGGCGCGGACCTTGATGCCGGGAACGGTCACGGGCTCGCCCCGGTCCGTCCACACGGCGAGCGGCCCCAGCACCCCGAAACGCATGCGAGCCACCCTATGCGCCGCCCCTGTCTTCCGAAATAGCCGTTGAAAGGGGGTGCACGGACGAGTGATCAGGAGTCGGGAAGGGGTGGGGCCTTCCGGGCGGTGCCGCGGTAGGTGTCCGGGTCGTAGCGGCGTTCACCGATGTCGAGTTTGGCGTGGGCGGCGGCGATCAGGTCGACGCCGAGGACGTCGGCCAGGCGGACCAGGTAGATGGCGACGTCGCCCAGTTCGGCGGTGATGCGGGACAGAGTGTCGGGGTCGGGGTGGCGTGACTCGTCGGGGGTGAGCCATTGGAGTTCGGCCACGAGTTCCCCTACCTCGCCCGTCAGCGCCATCGCGAGGTTCTTCGGGGTGTGGAACTGCTCCCAGTCGCGGGCCCGCGCGAACGCGCGCAGCCGCTCCGCCAGCCCGTCCAGCTCCGTCGTCATGGTTCACGACCTTACGAGCTTCCCGCCGTACAAAGCAGGGAGCGAAAGTTTCAGCAGCCTCGCTCTGAAATTTTCAGAAGGAGAGGGCGGGCCGGGGCTCTTTCTGACGCGTTTCCTCCGGGACGGGTGGCTGCTCGACCGGTTCGAGGAGGTTGAGGACGGCACCGAGCGTGGCCCCGTACACGGTGTGGCCCGCCGCCATCACGGCGGGCCGGGTGGGGAGGTCGTGGCGGATCGGCGGGAGGACGCTGAGGCGCGGCGCCCAGCCCTCGTAGCTGACCGCCCAGATCAGCAGCGCGTAGCCGACGCCGGACGCGACCCGCCGGTCCGGGCGGCGCGACAGCAGGGCGAAGGCCATGCCGGAGGCGACGCCGAAGCCGAGGTGGGCCAGGGCCGCCAGGACGCCCTCGCCGGGCTTGGGGCGCCGCTTGCTGCCCGGGAGCAGGCCGCGGACGATGTGCTTGGGCGGCTGGGCGGGCATGAGGCCGGCCTGCTGCCCGGCCAGCATGACCGCGCTCATGGTCACGGTGGCGGCGGCGCCGCTGAGGGCGCCGCGCACGAGTCGGTGCGTCATGAGGCCGCTGCTGCCCGTGCCCCCGCCGCCGAAACCCAGGTCAGGCGGGCAACGGGGTGGTGCTCTCGCGCACGACCAGCTCGGTGGCCAGCTCGACGCGGCGCGCCTCGGGCGACTCGCCGCGCCGCATGGCCAGCACGGTGCGGGTGGCGAGCGCGGCCATCTCCTGCAGCGGCTGGCGGACCGTGGTCAGCGGCGGCCAGGCGGACTTGGCCAGCGGGATGTCGTCGAAGCCGACCACGCTGAGGTCTTCGGGGACCCGCAGGCCGCGCTGGCGGGCCGCCTCCAGGACGCCGAAGGCCTGCATGTCGCTGCCCGCGAAGATGGCCGTGGGCGGCTCGTCGAGCGAGAGCAGCGCGTGGCCGTGGTCGTGGCCGGAGTCGACCATGAACGTGCCGCGGCGGATCAGCTCGGGCGCGGCGGGCACCCCGGCTGTCTCCAGCGCGGCGCGGTAGCCGTCGATGCGGGCCTGGCTGCACAGCATGTCGTTGGGGCCGCTGATCATGCCGATCCGGCGGTGGCCGAGCTCCAGCAGGTGGCGGGTGGCGGCCAGGCCGCCGTTCCAGTTGGTCGCGCCGACGGAGACGACGCCGGGGGCGGGCTCGCCCTCCGGGTCGACCACGACGAACGGCAGCGAGCGGGCGCTGAGCTGGTCCTGAATACCGGCGGAGAGCTTGGAGGCGACGATCACGACGCCGTCGGTGCGGCGGCCGGCCAGGCGTTCGAGCCAGTCGCGGCCCGGCCCGGCGTGGGTATGCAGGACGGTGATGACGACGCTGGCCCCGGCCTCGTGGGCGGCGCTCTCGGCCCCGCGCACGATCTCCATCGCCCAGGGCGATTCCAACTCGGTGAAGACGAGGTCGACGAGCCCGGCGGGGGTCTCGTCGTGACTCACGCGCCGCTGGTAGCCGTGCTTGTGCAGCAGCCGCTCGACGCGATGGCGGGTCGCCGGGGCGACTTCGGGCCGACCGTTGATCACCTTGGACACCGTGGGAATCGACACCCCGGCCTCCTCGGCAATCAGAGCGATCGTCACCCGCCTTTTCGCAGACATGATCCGGAGTTTAGTCGAAAGTTTCGGAGTAGGGATAACCGGTCGTGACCGAACCGCGATCGGCATCGCTATTGACGCTTCACAAGCGGTCTACCTATGCTCCGGACAACGAAAATATCGGGGGGTTCACGAAATTTTCCAAGGAGGGAACCCCTGTGAAACGAACCTGTGCGTTGATCGCGGCGGTCGTCCTGCTGGCCGGGTGCGGAGGCGGGCAGACCGCCACGACAGAAGCCGGCGACGAGGGCTCGCCCGGGAAGGTGACACTCGAGTTCTGGCACCTGGCGACGTCCGACCCGCTGAAGACGGTTTACGAGCAGCGGGCCAAGGAGTTCCAGGAAGCCAACCCGAACGTCACCGTCAAGATGACTGTTCTGGAGAACGAGGCATACAAGAGCAAACTGACCACACTGACCCAGTCGGGCAAGACTCCTGACGTCTTCGCCACGTGGGGCGGCGGTGTGCTGAAGCAGCAGGTCGACGCGGGGCTGATCAAGGACATCAGCTCGGACGTCGACCTGAGTGAGTTCACCACGGCCTCGATGGCCGCGTACCAGTTCGACGGCAAGACGTACGCGCTGCCGGTCGACATCGGCATGGTCGGCTTCTGGTACAACAAGAAGCACTTCGAGCAGGCGGGCATCGCCGAGCCGCCGACCACCTGGTCGGGCTACCTCGACGCGGTCAAGAAGCTGAAGGACGCCGGGATCACCCCCATCGCGCTGGCCGGCAAGGAGAAGTGGCCCGGCCACTACTACTGGGCCTACCTCGCCATGCGCATCGCGGGCCTGCCGGCTCTGCAGCAGGCGGGAGTCGACAACGACTTCACCAAGCCCGAGTTCGTCCAGGCCGGGCAGCAGCTCAAGGCGCTGGTCGACCTGGAGCCGTTCCAGCGCGGTTTCCTCGGCGCGGGCTACTCCACCCCCGACGGCCAGGCCGCCAGCGTCGCCAACGGCAAGGCCACCATGGAACTGATGGGCCAGTGGGCGCCGACCGTGCAGAACGACGCGGGCGAGGGCCTCGGCGACGACCTCGGCTTCTTCCCGTTCCCTGAGGTCGAGGGCGGCAAGGGCGCCATCACCGAGGCGTTCGGCGGTGGCGGCGGCATGGCCGTGGGCGCCGACGCGCCGCAGGAGGCCCTTGACTTCCTGAAGTTCCTCACCAACAAGGAGAACCACACCAAGGCGGTCGAGACCGGCGCCGTCCTGCCCGTGCTCAAGGGCGTCGAGGAGGCGGTCAAGGACGAGAACCTCAAGACCGTCGCCACCACGCTGGCCGGTGCCACCGGCTTCCAGCTCTACCTGGACCAGGCGTACCCGCCGGCGGTCGGCTCGGAGGTCAACGACAGCGTTGCCGAGCTGATGGCGGGCACCAAGACGCCGGAGCAGGTGGCGCAGGACATCACCGAAGTGGCCAAGAGCGAGAGCTGATGACGACCGTCACCCGCAGGCCGGAGGCGGCCACGCCTCCGGCCCGTCCCCATCGCCGCCGCAAACCCGGCGCCCGCAACAACTGGCTCACGATCACCCTGTTCGTCGCGCCCGCGCTGGCGCTCTTCCTGCTGCTGGTGGTGGCGCCCATCCTGGTCGCCATCTACGCCAGCGGCTTCAAGTGGAACGGGTTCGGCGGGCTGCCCACCGACTTCATCGGCTTCGGCAACTTCACCAAGCTGCTCTCCAGCGAGATCTTCTACACCGACATGGGGCACCTGCTGTTCCTGATCGGTACGACGCTGGTGATCCAGCTGCCGTTCGCGCTGGCCATCGCGATGCTGCTGCACCAGCGCATCCGGGGGCGGGCGCTCTACCGGCTGGTGTTCTTCGCGCCGTACGTGCTGTCCGAGGTCATCACCGGTGTGCTGTTCTCGCTGATCCTGTCGCCGGAGAACGGCATCGCCAACCAGCTCCTCAGCCCGCTCGGGCTGGACTCGGAGTGGCTGTCGCACCCGGACAGCGCGCTATGGTCGATCTTCCTGGTCATGACGTGGAAGTACTTCGGCTTCCACATGATGATCTACCTGGCCGGCCGGCAGAACATCCCGAACGAGCTGATCGAGGCCGCCAAGATCGACGGAGCCGCCGGTTGGAGGATCTTCCGGTACGTCACGCTGCCCCTGCTCGGGCCCACGATCAGGATCAGCGTGTTCCTGTCCGTCATCTACACCATCCAGCTCTTCGACCTGGTCTGGATCCTCACCGAGGGCGGGCCCGCGCACTCGTCGGAGACGCTGGCCGTCACCATGTTCGCGCTCGGCTTCGAGCGCTCCCAGGTCGGCTACGCCAGCGCGATCAGCGTGGTCATGTTCGTGCTGAGCCTCATCTTCGCCCTCGTCTACCAGCGGTTCGTCATGCGCCGTGACCTGGAGGGCGCGACCACGGCCATGGGAGGTAAACGATGAAGCGCACCACACTGCCCCTGCACGCGATCGCCTGGGTGGTCGGCGCGTTCATTCTCATCCCGGTGGTGTACGCGGTGCTCGGCGGGTTCAAGAGCACCCAGCAGCTCTCGACGAACCCGTTCGGCCTGCCCAGCCCGTGGGAGACCGGCAACTACACCGAGGTGCTGGCGACCGGCTCGTTCTGGCGGCAGGTGTGGAACAGCACGTTCATCGCCGTCGCCACGACCGTGCTGGTGGTCGGGCTGGCGGCGCTGGCCGCGTACATCTTCGCCCGCTTCGCCTTCCGGGGCAGGGAGGCGCTGTTCACGCTGTTCACGGCGGGCCTGATGTTCCCGTTCGCGGTCGCGATCCTGCCCATCTTCGTGATGCTGCGCACGCTCAACCTGCTGGACAACCCGATGGGGGTGATCCTGGTGCAGGCCGCGTTCGGCCTGCCACTGACGATCATCATCCTGCGCCAGTTCTTCCGGAGCGTCCCAGGAGAGATCGAGGAGGCGGCCACGATCGACGGCTGCTCACCGTTCGGCTTCTTCTGGCGGATCCTGCTGCCGATGGCCCGCCCGGCGATCGCCACCGTGTCGGTGCTGGCGATCGTGGGAAGCTGGAACAACTTCATGCTCCCGCTGGTCGTCTTCAGCGACGAGCTGAGCTGGACCCTCCCGCTCGGCGTACAGCAGTTCCAGGGCCAGTACAGCTCCGACACCGCGCGGATCCTCGCCTACCTCGTGCTGGCCATGCTGCCCGCACTGGGGTTCTACGCAGTTGCGGAACGCCACCTGATCGGTGGCCTCACAGCGGGAGCGATGAAAGGGTGACCATGCTGCACGTCTCCGGAGCCGAGCTCCGCACCTCCGACGACCGGCCCGTACGTTTACGCGGCGTCGGGCTCGGCGGCTGGATGAACATGGAGAACTTCATCACCGGTTATCCGGCCAACGAGGCGTCGATGCGCGCGGCGGTGCGGCAGGTGCTGGGCGAGGAGCGTGCCGAGCTCTTCTTCGACCGGCTGCTCTCCTCCTTCTTCACCGAGCAGGACGCGGCGCTGCTGGCCCGGCTGGGCATGAACTGCGTGCGCATCCCGGTCAACTACCGGCACTTCGAGTCGGACGACCGGCCCTTCGAGATCACCGAGTACGGGTTCGGCCATCTCGACCGGGTGATCGGCCTGCTCGGCGCGCACGGCATCTACAGCGTGATCGACCTGCACGCGTTGCCCGGCTCCCAGAACCAGCACTGGCACTCCGACAACCCGACCCACGTCGCCTCCTTCTGGCAGCACCGGCACTTCCAGGACCGGGTGGTGCACCTGTGGGAGGCGATCGCCGACCACTACCGGGACAACCCGTGGGTGGCCGGCTACAACCCGATCAACGAGCCGGGCGACCCGAGCGGCAAGGTCGTCGGGCCGTTCTACGACCGGCTGGTCAAGGCGGTGCGCGCGGCCGACCCCCGGCATGTGCTGTTCCTGGACGGCAACACGTACTCGACCGACTTCTCGATCTTCCGGGAGGTGTACGAGAACACCGTCTTCGTCTGTCACGACTACGCCCTCGCCGGGTTCGCCCACGGGGGTGGTTATCCCGGATACACCCAGGGCCGCTGGTGTGACCGGGACGAGCTGGAGCGCACGTTCGAGGAGCGGTCGCGGTTCCAGCGCGAGACCGGCACCCCGCTCTGGGTCGGCGAGTTCGGCCCCGTCTACACCGGGGATCCGGAGCTGGACCGGGAGCGCTACCAGATCCTCCGCGACCAGCTGGAGATCTACGACGGGCACCAGGCCGGCTGGTCGCTGTGGACGTACAAGGACGTCGGCCTGCAAGGACTGGTCTGCGCCGACGGGCCGTACCTGGAGAGGTTCGGCCCGTTCATCGAGAAGAAGAAGCGGCTCGGCGCCGACCGGTGGGGCTCGACCATGCAGGAGTCCGCCGAGGAGCTCGCACCGCTGCACGAGCTGATGGAGACCGAGTTCCCCGGCTGGGAGCCCTACCCGTGGGGCGCCCGCTACCAGGTCGACGACCTGATCCGGCACATCCTCATCGCCCAGGCGCTGCTGCCCGAGTACGCCGAGCTGTTCAGGGGCCTCGACGACTCGGAGTTGCTGGCGCTGGCCGACTCGTTCGCGCTGGAGAACTGCCGGCGCCGCGAGCCGCTGCTGGATCTGCTGGCCGCCAACCTGGGCGGGAGCGCGTCAGCGTGACGTGAGCCGGAACCGGTCGTGGTTGTCGCGCCGGTCCGGGTCAAGGAAGGTCGAGGCGACGGACACGGTCGCGCTCGGCCGGTCCGTCCGCGGGATCCGGACCGGGACGCTCACCCGTACCGGACGGCCCGGACGGACGAGCGGAAGGCTGCACCGCACTTCCCGCCCCTCTGCGGTGCAGCCTTTCGTCTTCCCCGCCCGCGAGCCGGGCGGCAGGGTGAACACGACCGGCACGTCGGCCGCCGCCATCAGCCCTTTCATGGTCACGGTGGCGGTGACCCGGCGGGTGGTGCCGGAGCCTTGGACCGACAGCGCGTCGTACACGCCCCTGGGGTCGGCCCGCCGCACCACGGCGGCGTAGCTCTCGCCGCCCAGCGGGTTGGCCACCGCGTAGCCGTGGCCGGCGTCGTTGCTGGCGCCGGAGGTCAGCACGCCGGCCAGCATGCCGCCGTCCTTGGTCAGCCAGGGGCCGCCGCTGTTGCCGCCGAACAGGTGGCAGTTGTCGGTGCGCATCCGCCCGCCGACCCCGCCGCCGGCCGCGTGGCCGGGCCAGAGCCTGGTGTGGGCCAGGCACCAGAGCTGGCGGGTGCCGTCGTACGGGCGGTCGCTGGGGTAGCCGACGCTGACGACGGTGCGGCGCCCGCCTTCGCTGCGCATCGGCGTGAACCCGCCCACCCTGTCCTGCAGCGTCGCGCTGCCCCGCTTGGCGAACTCGACCAGCCCCACGTCGTAGATGGAGTCCCAGTCGTAGGGCGACACGCCGGTGAAGCGCGCCGGCTTCCAGGCGCGCCGCGCCCCCCACACGCCGTACGGGACGCGGTCGGCCGCCTTCTCGGCCCTGGGGTTGTACGCGGGCACGAACGCGATGTTCCGCGACCAGACGCCCCGCCTGCCCCGGGACACCCCGTACAGGCAGTGCGCGGCCGTCGCCACCAGCAGCCCGCGCGCCGAGCGGACCACCGCGCCGCTGCAGGATTTGCGCCGCCCGTTCGCGTCGAGGTAGTAGAGGCGGCCGGTGGCGCGGCTGTCGAGCGACCGCCGGTACGGTTCGGGCATCCGGGCGTAGCCGTTGACGTCGGCGCCGGGCGTGAGCCGCTTGTGGCCGGGCACGCCCGCCCTGCCGCCCGCCGCCCTCGGGATGACCACGTTCTCCGGCAGGCTGCCGGCGTCGGTGTTGAACTGCTTCCTGGCCGTCCAGTAGGCGATCGCCCGCTTCGGGTCCATGGCCGGGGAGACGTCGGCCTCCGGCACCGGCGGCGGCGCGGCGGCTGCCTCCACGGGCGGCGCGACCAGCGCGGTGCTCACTGTCACCAGCGCTACCAGGGTGCTTCGGCGTGACATCGGTCCCCCTCCAGATCGAGATGGAGGACACATTAAGTCACGAACAGAGCGCGTTACGTGACCGACGCCGCTGAAGATCGGGCTACAGCCCCATCGCGTATCCCGACGTGGCGGCGTGCCCGGCCCCGTTGACGGCGCTGATCGTGACCCATGGCCGCGCCGGGTCCGGGTTCTCCGGCGTGAACGGCGCCCAGGCCGACTCCCGGCCGCCGCGCGGCTCGTGCCATTCCTGGGGCGCCTCCACCGTCACCGGCCCCGTCCCGGCCCGGTGGTAGGTGAAGCGGAGCGTGCCGCCGCGCAGGTGGTGGCCCTCGACGGTGACGCCCGCGACCCCGTTCCGCTCGGCGGGGGCGGCGTGCACGACGACCGGCTGCTGCCCGTTCGCGGCCAGCTCGTCGGCCAGTGACGGCGCCGACGGGTGGTCGCGGCAGGTCAGGAAGGGGTCCCAGCCGTACGAAATGATCTTCGTGGGGTGCGGGCCGGCCGCCGCGACCTGCCGGTCCACGCGGGCTTTGGTGGTACGGCCGCGCAACGGCAGCGGGTCGGCCCGGCCGCACTCGCCCTGGACCGGGGTGGGCTCGAACACCTCGACGTTCACCCACAGCTCCACGCCGGGCCGCACCCGCCGGGCCGCGGCGTCCACGTAGTCGCGGACGGAGCCGTAATACGCCTGCCGGTTGGTGACCGGGCCGGTGACCGGCTCCAGGCGCGGGTCCACCGGCGCGTCCGCCTCGTCGGCCCCGTGCACCGGGACCTTGCCGACCCCGCGCCCGTCCTGGATGGCGATGACCATGGGCGCGCCGGCGCGGGTGGCGGCGATCTCGTCGAACCCCCGCTCGGCCCGCTCCGGCGGGAAGCCGCGGCCACGGCGCGCGTCCCAGAACGGGCTCACCATGATCGTCTGGCCGGGCCAGGTGCGGGCCACCACCTCGTGCTGCGCCTCGTACAGGGCGATGATCGGATCGTCGTCCAGCCGATCCCGCATGGCCAGCTCGAACGACTGATAGAGGCCGCCGAGCACGCCCGAGTCCCCGTACCGCTGCCGGTAGTCGGCGACCACCCGCTCGGTGAAGGCGTTGAGCACCGGCAGGTGGGCCAGGTCGGGCAGCCAGGTCTTGACCTCCTCGCGCGGCGGCACCGGCAGGCCGGGGAAGACCCGCATGCCCTGCGCCGCCGCCTCGGCGATCATGTGGCCCAGGCCGTCGCCGTCGGCGGTGACGAGCAGCAGGTCGTACGAGGACGCCTCACACGAGTCGCCGAGCATGAGCCGGTAGTAGACGCGCCCGCCGTTCACCACCCGCCGGTCCAGGCCGGGGCAGCGCAGCAGGCCCGGCCCGAAGTGCTCGCTCGCCGTGTACGTGTAGACGCTCCGGATCTCCCGCCCGGTGGCTTCGGCGGCCTGGTAGCAGGTCAGGCCGTCCTCGACGCAGCCGGCGAAGTCCGCGGCCGACTCCCCGGTCACCCGGCCCTCGGCGTCCACGCCGGCGAGCATCAGCCGCGGGCCGAACGTGATGAGCGTGTCGGCGCCCACCCCGTGGATCGCCTCGACCAGCCGCCGGGTCAGGCACGCGTCGGCCCGCGGGATCAGCCAGTAGCCGGTGATCGGGTAGCGGGCCTTGACCTCGGTATCGCGCGGCGCGCACTCCTCGGCCGCCTCCAAGGCCCTGGCCGCCGTGCCTCCCAGCCTGCCGACCATGCTGTCCGGAATCACGGCCAGCACCACCACCGTGACGGCGACCGCCATCCGCAGGACCCGCTGCAGCACACCCGCCCCTTCGCTCCCGGCGACACCCCCACGCTATGTCGCGCAACCCGATCAGGTGGACCCCCGTGCCCCTGATTCTGCCGATTACGCACGGCGATTCCGCTCTGACGAGGATCCTGAAGACCACTGGGGAACGGGGAGCCCGGCTCCGCTCTTCCCGGACGACGGCGGGCCGGGCAGGCCGAAGGCTTGCTAACGGCGCCCAGCCCGAGGGGTTTCCCCAAAAAGGCTTTTGGGGTTTTGACTTTCGGGGAGCGATCAACAAGAGCACCTGCGATTGATCACGGAGGATGCGATGCGGATCGTATGCGCGGGGCGGAGGCGGTGGTGCACGCCGCCGCCATCCCCGACCCCACCCACAACCCGCCGCACGTGGTGTTCCAGAACAACCTGATGGCCACGTTCAACCTGGTCGAGGCGGCGGTGGCGCTCGGGGTGCGGCGCATCCGATCGCGCCGCAGGACCCGTACGCGCTGTCGAAGCACTTCGGCGAGCAGCTCATGGACGCGGCGGTGCGCCGGTCGGACCTGCGGTGCGTCTCGCTGCGGCCGAGCTGGGTGCAGCACGAGGGCAACTACGAGCGCAACCTCGGCCCGCAGCTCCGCGACCCCTACCGGCCGAACCCGGGCCTGTGGAGCTACATCGACGTGTACGACCTGGCGGACGCGATCGTGCTGGCGGTGGAGTCGGGGCTGGCCGGGCACGAGGTGTTCGGCATCGCCTCGCCGGACAACGCGGGCAACCGCGATCTGGCCGACCTGATCACGACGGTGTACGGGGACGCGATCCCGGTCAGGCCCCTGTCCAGGCCGGACGCGTCCGGGATCTGGTGCGGCAAGGCGGTGCGGATGCTGGGCTGGCGCCCGTCCCGGTCCTGGCGCGACTACCTGGACGAGGACGGGCGGGCGCGGAAGGCCGCCGCCCCGGGTGAGGGCGGCGGCCTCTGACTAGCGGCTCACTTGGTCAGCGGGCCGAACTCCGCGCGGGTGTCGATCACCTCGCCGAACACTTCCCACCGCTCGCCCTTGAACTCCATGAGCTGCATCGACTCGATGGGGAAGGCGTCGTCGGCCGAGGTCTGCATGGTCACGCCGGGCAGCAGCATGTCGACCTGGACGTTGTCGAGGTTGCGCACCGACTCCATCAGGCCCTCGCGGGTCTTGCAGGTCGCGGCGTCCATCGCCTTGTGGAAGCTGCTGGCCACGGCCCAGCCGAAGGTGAGGTACGGGATGTTGGGGTCGGAGCCGGGCGCGTACTGCGCCATCTTCTCCTTGTAGAGCTTCATCTCGGCGTCGTCTTCCCACTGCGGGTCGTTCGGGTCCTTGTAGTACGAGGAGGACACGATGCCCTGCACGTTCTCGAACCCGACGGGCTTGAGCACGGTGACGGAGGCGGCGACGTTGTTGACGATGTGCAGCGGGTTCCACTTGGTGTTCTTGACGTCGGCGGCGAGCGCCTGCGACCCGAACTTCGGGGTGGTGATGTTGAGGAACACGTCGGCGCCGGACTCGGCGAGGTTGCGCATCTGCGGGTCCACGCTCGGGTCGGTCACCTCGTAGCTCTGCTCGGCGACGACGGTGATGCCGGTGCCCTCGATGGCCTTCTTGAAGCCGCCGGACAGGTCCTCGCCGAAGTCGTCGTTCTGGTAGAGGATGGCGACCTTGGCGTCGGGCTTCTCCTTCTTGAGGTAGGCGGCGTAGACGCGGGCCTCGGAGATGTAGTTGGGCTGCCAGCCGATGGTCCACGGGTGCTCGGTGTCGGTGCCCCACTGGGATGCGCCGGTGGCGACGAACACCTGCGGAACCTTGCGCTGGTTGGCGTAGTCCCAGGTGGCGGTGGTGGAGGGGGTGCCGAGCGTCTGGAAGAGCGCGAACACCTCCTCCTGCTCGACCAGGCGGCGGGCCTCCTCGACGGCCTTGGGCGGCTGGTAGCCGTCGTCGCGGACGACGAACTCGACCTTGCGGCCGTCGATGCCGCCCTGCTCGTTGTTCACGTAGTCGAAGTAGGCCTGGATGCCCTTGGGGATGTCACCGTAGGCGGACGCCGGCCCGGACAGCGGGTAGATGCCGCCGAGCTTGAGCGTGGTGTCCGTGATGCCGGTGGTCTGCTGGCCCTGGCACTGTTCCTGGGCGGCGCCGGTCGCCACGGCCTCTCCGCCGGTCTCCCCTCTCCCCCCGCAGGCCGCCGCGGCGAGCACCAGGGTGGCCGTCACCGCCGTACGGCCGATAGCAGTCAAACGCATGGCTGTTACCCCTTCCGGAGGGTCTTCTTGAGAGCGTTCGCGGCGCGCCCCGCCAGGCCGGCCAGCCCGGCCGGGGCCACGTACATCACCGCGATGATCAGGAGGCCGAAGATGACGCCGGGCGCGGCCTTGTTGATGTCCTGCGACAGGCTGGGCACGAACATCACGAACAGCGCGCCGAGCACCGGGCCGGACAGCGACCCGAGACCGCCGACGACGATGCCCGCCAGCAGCGTGATCGAGAGCGTGAGGGGGAACGAGTCCGGCGAGACGAACCCGATCACCCAGGTGTAGACGCAGCCCGCCACCCCGGCGAACATCGCGCTCCAGGCGAACGCGAGCGTCTTATAGAACGACAGCCGCACCCCCATGACCTCGGCCGCGATCTCGTTGTCCCGGACCGCGTGCAGCGCCCGCCCGACCCGGGACCGGAGCAGGCTCGCGGCCAGCGTGAACGCGGCGAGGGCGACGGCCAGGGCGAGGAAGTACAGCCACTGGTCCTCGGCCAGCCCGCTCCACGCGGGCGGCTCCGGCTTGGCCAGCGACAGCCCCATCGAGCCGCCGGTGACCTCCTCGAACCGTTTGAGCAGCGGCACCAGGAAGACCGCGATGGCCAGGGTGACGAGCGCCAGGTAGAGGCCGCGCAGCCGCATCGCGGGCACGCCCAGCACCAGGCCGAGCGCGAACGCCACGACGGCGGCCACGGGCAGCGTCACCAGGTACGGCAGCTCCCAGTGGAACATCATGATCGCCGCACCGTACGCGCCGACCGCGAAGAACGCGCCGTGCCCGAGCGAGATCTGACCGGCGTGCCCGACCAGGACGTTCAGCCCGAGCAGCGCCACCGCGTAGATCAGCACCATGGTGAGCTGGAAGACGTGGAAGGGCACGAGCTGGAAGGGCGCGTAGACGGCGGCGGCGAGCAGCACGCCGCCCGCGATCCACCGCCAGTTGACGGCCCGCGCCCGGGAGGGCGCGGCGACCGCGCCGGTGACCTGTGTGGACTCGCTCATGCCCGCTCCACCACCGCTCGTCCGAACAGGCCCTGGGGCCGCAGCAGCAGCACGCCCAGGATGATGACCAGCGGCACGCCGACCTTGAGGTCGGAGCCGATGACGCCGACGTACGCGCCGGCCAGGGTCTCGGCGACGCCCACGATCAGCCCGCCGGCGACGGCCCCGGCGGGGCTGTCGAAACCGCCGAGCGTGGCGGCGGCGAAGGCGTAGATCAGGACGCCGCCCATCATGTTGGGCTCAAGGAACAGCAGCGGCGCGACGAGCACGCCGGACACGGCTCCGACGGTGGCGGCCAGGCCCCAGCCGAGCGCCAGCGTCAGGCCGACCCGGATGCCGACCAGCCGGGCGGAGACCGGGTTGGTGGCCACCGCGCGCATCCCGAGCCCGATCTTGGTGTGCTGGAAGAGCAGGTAGAGCAGGCCCATGACGATGCCGACGACGGCGAACACGCCGAGCGTCTGGAAGCCGACGCTCACCCCGCCGACCTCGAACGCGCCGCTGGGGAACGGGTTGGGGAAGTCCTTGATGAGGAACGACCAGATCCAGCCCGCGGCAGCGTTGACGAAGATGAACAGCCCGACGGTGACGATCACCAGGGTCAGTTCCGGGGCGCCCTCGACCGGCCGGATGATCACCCGTTCGATGAGCATGCCGCCCGCGAACGACACGACCAGCGTGAGCACGAGCGCCAGCCAGAACGGCAGGCCGGCCGCGGTGAACTGCCAGGCGATGTAGGCGGAGAACATGGCCAGCTCGCCCTGGGCGAAGTTGACGATCCCGGTGAACTGGTAGATGAGCACGAGCGCGAGGGCCAGGCTGGCGTAGATGGCGCCGGTGCTGAGCCCTTGGAGGACCTGCTGCAGGAATCCGGACATGATCAGACCCGGTATCCGAGATAGGACTGAGCGACCTGCTCGTCCTCCTGGATCTGCGCCGCCGTGCCCGACAGCACGATCCGCCCGGTTTCCAGGACGTGCGCCTGCTGGGCGATGCCCAGGGCGAGGTGGGCGTTCTGCTCGACGACGACCACGGTGGTGCGCTCCTGTTCGTTGATGGTCCGCACGATCCGGAAGAGCTCCCGGGTGACCAGCGGGGCGAGACCGAGCGACGGCTCGTCCAGCAGGAGCAGCCGGGGGCGGAGCATGAGGGCCCGGCCGAGGGCGACCATCTGCTGCTCGCCGCCGCTGAGGCTGCCCGCCGCCTGCTTGAGCCGGGGTTTGAGTGCGGGGAAGTAGCCGTAGATGCGGTCGAGGTCCTCGTCCAGGCGGTCACGGCGGGTGAAGGCGCCCAGGCGGAGGTTCTCCTCGACGGTGAGCGGCATGAACGTGCCCCGGCCCTCGGGCACGTGCGCGACGCCCATCCTGGCCAGCGCGTCGGGCGTGCGGCCGAGCAGTTCGGCGTCGCCGAGCCGGACGCCGCCGCGGCCCTTGACCATGCCGGACAGCGCCCGCAGCAGGGTCGTCTTGCCCGCCCCGTTGGGGCCGAGGATCGCGCAGATCTCGCCCTCGCCCACGGTGAAGGTGACGTCGTGCAGCACCTGGGCTCCGCCGTATCCGGCGTTCAGCCCGGTGACCACCAGCTCGCTCATACCGCCGTCCCCAGATAGGCCTCGATGACGCCCGGATCGCGCTGCACCTCGGCGGGCGGCCCTTCGGCGATCTTCTTGCCGAAGTCCAGGCAGACGATCCGGTCGCAGGTGCCCATGACGAAGCCCATGTGGTGCTCGACCACGACCACGGTCAGGTTCAGGTCCTCGCGGATCGCGCGCAGGGTGCCGGCGAACTCCTCGACCTCGGCCGAGTTGAGCCCGTTGACCGGCTCGTCCAGCAGCAGCAGCCGCGGCTTGACGGCCAGCGCCCTGGCCAGCTCCACCCGTTTGAGGGTGCCGAACGGCAGCCCGGCCGCAGGGTGATCGGCGACCTCGGTCAGGCCGAGCCGTTCCAGCACCTCCTCGGCCTCGGCGCGCAGCCGCCGTTCCTCGCCGCGCACGACCGGTAACCGCAGCGCCGCGGTGAGGAACCCGGCCTTGCCCCGGTGGTGAGCGCCGACCAGCACGTTGTCCCGTACCGACAGGCGCGGGAACAGGCCGAGGTTCTGGAACGTGCGGGCGATGCCGAGCGCGGCGATGGCGTGCGGCGGCTCCGCGAGCAGGTCCTTGTCCTCGTAGCGCACCCGCCCCGCGTCGGCCCGGCAGCGCCGGGTGAGACAGTTGAAGAGGGTGGTCTTGCCCGCGCCGTTCGGCCCGATCAGTCCCATCATCTCGCCGCTGTGCACGGAGAACCCGACGCCGTCGAGCGCCGTGATGCCGCCGAACCGGACGGTAAGATCGTCAACTTCCAGCATCCGGCCTCCTGGGGCACTGCGAGTGGAAGAATGTTCTGAAGTTGAGGTCAGCGTAGGTTCGGCCCGTCTCCGGCCGCATTGGGCACGGCGACCCAACATGTGCACGGAAGGTTGTCCACCGGACACAGCGACTGTCTCGGTGCGGTCACGAGCCGTTGACCTCACCGCGACCGGCATGGATCATCCCGGACATGTCCAGTGGTTCCGGCGGTGCCGCCGGCGCGGAAACGTTCACTGGTGCGGAGGCGGTCCGGGCGCAGCGCGCGCGGATCCTCTCCGAACTACTCTCCGATGTCGACTCCCTGGCCGCCACGGCGGTCGCCACCATGCGCGCCGAGATCCCGGCCTACGCGGCGCAGAGTGAGGCGTTCCTGGCCGACGTGCGCGACCAGGTGGTGCGCCAGTACCGCGGCAAGCTCGCCGTGCTCCTGGAGGAGCGGACGGTGCGGCCGGAGGACATCGGCTACGTCCGCCAGTCCGCGATGCGCCGGGCCCGGGCCGGGGTGGCGCTCGCCGACTACATCAACGCCTTCCGGGTGGGCCAGCAGGTGTTCTGGGATTCGGTGCTGGCCAGGGCCGGCCGCACCCAGGCCGGGCGGGAGGCGGCGCTGACGCTGGCGGCCCCGGTCATGCGCTACTGCGACGTCGCCAGCACCCACGCCGCCCACGCCTACCAGGAGTTCCAGCAGTACGCGGCGGCGGAGGCGGCGCGCGAGACCCGCGACCTGCTGGAGACGCTGCTGGCCGGGGCGGTCCCGACCCGCGGGCCGGAGCTGGCCGCCGCCCAGGCGCACGGGCTCTGCCC
The DNA here is from genome assembly GCF_040675175.1 of Nonomuraea sp. NPDC049649. Lineage (NCBI taxonomy): Bacteria > Bacillati > Actinomycetota > Actinomycetes > Streptosporangiales > Streptosporangiaceae > Nonomuraea > Nonomuraea sp. NPDC049649. The sequence continues at coordinate 25,864 of NZ_JBFAOH010000049.1, read as the reverse complement.
CGACACCCGCACCCCGCTGCTCGTGGTCGTCGCCGTCGTGCTCGACCCGTACGACATGGTGGCGCGCGGGCCGGACCGGGGCGCCGACGCCCGGCACGCGGCCTGCGCGGCCCTGGCCCGGACGTCCGCCAGGGGCGGCGGGCGCACGCTGTCGGTGGTGCGCCAGTCGGAGATCGTGGCCGTGCCGGTGCTCGGCCCGAACGGCGACGCCGAGGAGCTCTGCGACCGGCTGCAGGCGCTGAACGAGTCGCTGCGGGCCGACGGTATCGTGCTCGCGATGGGCATCAGCACGGTCGGCGGGGGCGTCGCGCAAATCCCCCGCGCCTACCAGGAGGCGCGGGCGGTGATCGACTTCCTGCCCGAGGACGGCGGGGTGGCCGCGCTGCCGCGCCTGACCCCGTTCCAGTACCTCGCGCTGTGCGCCGACGACACCGCGCGCAACCTCGTCGACCCGCGCATCACCGCGCTGCTGGACGAGGACCGGGCCCGGGGCGGCGTGCTCACCGCCACCATCCGCGCCTTCGCCGCCGCCGACCTCAACCTGCGCACGGCCGCCGAGCGGCTCCAGATCCACCCCAACACGGCCCAGTACCGGCTCCGCCGCATCCAGGAGCGCACCGGCCGCAGCCTGCGCCACATCAACGACCTCGTCGAGCTGCTGGTCGCCATCGCGCTGCAGGACTCGCTGCCTCCCACCAATCCCGAGCGGAAAAGACTGGCCGCCGCGACCAATGAGCTCCAAGCGATCTCGGACGTACGGTCGTTTCCATGAACCTCGCCGACCGGCTCCACACCTCCGCCGAGCGACTCGGCGACAGGGCGGTCATCACGCTGGACGACGCGGTGCTCACCTACCGGGGGCTTGACCTGATGTCCGCGAGGGTGGCCGCGCTGCTGCGCGGGCGCGGCATCGGCATCGGCGACCGGGTGGCGATCATGCTGCCGAACGTGCCGGAGTTCGCGGCGGTCTACTACGGGGTGCTCCGCGCGGGCGCCGTCGTGGTGCCGCTCGACCCGCTGCTGCGCAAGCGTGAGATCGCCGCGTACGTGAGCGACTGCGGGCCGCGCCTGCTGATCGCCTGGCACGCCTTCGCCGAGACCGCCGAGGCCGGGGCCGCCGGCACCGGCACCGACTGCTTCTTCGTGGTGCCCGGCGAGTTCCGCCGCCTGCTGCGCGGGCTGCCCGCCGACACCGCCGTGGTCCCCCGCGACGACGGCGACACCGCGGTCATCCACTACACCGCCGGCACCACCGGCCGGGCCAAGGGCATCGAGCTGACCCACGGCAACCTGTGCGGCACCGCCGCGACCGTGGCCCGCATGCACGCGCTCGGCGTGGACGACGTGGTGCTCGGCGCGCTGCCGCTCTTCCACTCCTTCGGCCAGACGTGCTCGCTCAACGCGACCGTCCACGCCGGGGCCCGGCTCACGCTGATGACCCGCTTCGACGCGGGCCGGGCGCTGGAACTGCTGCGCCGCGACGGGGTGACGGTCTTCCAGGGCGTGCCGACCATGTACATCGCGCTGCTGGACCATCCGGGCGCCTCCGACCTGTCGCTGCTGCGCATCTGCGTCTCCGGCGGCGCGCCGCTGCCGCTAGACGTGCTGCGCGCCTTCGAGGCGCGGTTCGGCTGCGCGATCGTCGAGGGGTACGGACTAAGCGAGACGGCCGCGGTGGCCGCCACGAACCGGGGCGGCGAGGCCCGGCGGCCCGGCTCGATCGGCTGGCCCGTACGCGGCATCGAGATGCGGGTGGTCGGCGAGGACGGCCGCCCGGTGCCGTGCGGCGAGATCGGCGAGATCGTGATCCGCGGCCCGAACGTGATGAAGGGCTACTGGAACAACCCGGACGCCACCGCCGAGGCCATCCGCGACGGCTGGTTCCACACCGGCGACCTGGGGCGGGTGGACGAGGAGGGGTTCTTCTTCCTGGTCGACCGGCGGCGCGACGTGATCCTGCGCGGCGGCCGCACGGTCTACCCGCGCGAGGTGGAGGAGGTGCTCTACGAGCATCCGGCGGTGCGGCAGGCCGCGGTCATCGGGGTGCCGCACCCCGAGCTCGGCGAGGAGATCGCCGCCGTGGTGGCGCTGCGGGAGCCGGCCGACCCGGACGAACTGCGGGCCTTCGTCAAAGAGCGGGTCGCGCCGTACAAGTATCCCCGGCACGTGTCGGTCCTGGACGAGCTGCCGGTGAGCCCGACGGGCAAGATACTCAAGCGCGCGATCACGGTGCCGTCCCCGGCGCGGTGACCGTCACGGGTCCCGCCGGGTGGCGCGCAGCCAGCGCAGGGAGCCTCGCGACAGGGCGACCAGCACGTCCGCGGCCTCCTCCAGGTCCGGGTAGCGGCCTTCCAGGTGGCCGAGCGCCAGGGCGTCGGTGGCCGCGTTCATGGCGTCGGCGATCATCTCCAGGCGGCGGCGGTCGCGCTCGTCGTCGGCGGTGTAGCCGAGCGCGGCCAGGTCGGCCGCGTGGTGCTCGCGGTAGGCCCGGGCCGTCTCCAGCGCGAAGCCGCGCAGCGGCGAGGACGGGTCGTGGCGGGCGCGCAGCAGGATCCGGAGCAGCTCCGGATGCCGGGAGACGGCCTCCAGCGGGATGCGGAAGGCGTCGCGGTGGCTCTCCAGCTCGCCCGGCGCCTCGCGGGCGCGGCGGCGGGCCTCGCGCATGTCGCGGCGCAGGCGCTCGCCGCCCTCCTCGCCGAGGGCGCGCAGCAGGTCCGGCATGTCCTTGAAGTGCACGTAGAAGCTGGACTGGGCGATGCCCGCGGCCTTGGCGACCTTGCCCGTGGTCAGGCCCGCCTCGCCTTCCTCGTCGAGGATCCGCAGCGCCGCCGCGAGCAGCCTCCGCCTGGTCAGGTCCTTGGCCTCGCGCCTGGTGAGCGGTGTCTCGGACACGGGCGCCCTTCTCTCGGGGGCTTGTGCGGAATTTCACCGATAGTACTATCGGTGAAACCGCCTTGAGGAGAGTACGGCATGGCCATCGACTTCACCCTCGCCCCCGAGCACGAGGAGATCCGCCGGCGGGTCCGCGCCTTCATCCAGGAGGTCGTCATCCCCGCGAGCGAGGAGCTGAAGGGGCTCGACCGCGACGCCTACCTGCGCGGCATCTTCGCCCTGCGCGAGAAGGCCAAGGCCGAAGGGCTGTGGCTGCCGCACATGCCGAAGAAATGGGGCGGCATGGGGCTGGGCCACGTCGAGCTGGCCATGGTGCAGTCGGAGGCGGCCAAGACCCGGCTCGGGCCGTGGGTGCTCAACTGCCAGGCCCCCGACGAGGGCAACATGCACACGCTGCTCCACTGGGGCACCGACGAACAGAAGGAGAAATACCTCCGGCCCCTCCTCGAAGGCCGCCAGATGTCCTGCTTCGCCATGACCGAGCCCGAAGTGGCCGGCTCCGACCCGACGCTCATCCGTACCCGCGCCGTCAAGGACGGCGACGAATGGGTCATCAACGGGCACAAGTGGTTCATCTCCAACGCCCGCCGGGCCGGCTTCGCCATCCTCATCGCCCGCACCGAGGACGACGTCCCCGAAGGCAGCCGGGGCGCCAACACCGCCTTCCTCATCGACCTGCCCCAGGACGGCTGGAACGACGTACGCGAAGTCGAGACCATGCACGGCTCGACCGGCCACAGCGAGATCGTCATCGAAGACCTGCGCGTCGCCGACAGCCAGATCCTCGGCGGGCGCGGCAACGGCCACCGCCTCGGCCAGTATCGCCTCGGCCCGGCCCGGCTCGCCCACTGCATGCGCTGGATCTCCCAAGCCGAGACCGCCCTCGACATGATGGTCGACCGGGCCCTCAACCGCTACAGCCACGGCTCCCTGCTCGCCGAGAAACAAGGCGTCCAATGGCTCATCGCCGACTCCGCCATGGAGCTCTACCAGTGCAAACTGATGGTCCTGCACGCCGCCTACAAAATCGACCGCGGCGAGGACTTCCGCACCGAAGTCTCGATGGCCAAACACTTCGTCGCCAACAGCCTCAACCGCATCATCGACCGCGCCATCCAGATCCACGGCGCGCTCGGCTACTCCACGGACACACCGCTCGCCCACATGTTCCAGCACGCCCGCTGGGCCCGCTTCGCCGACGGCGCCGACGAGATCCACCAGATGCGCATCGCCGAACGCACCATCGCCGCCTACCAGGCCACCGGCTCCACCAACTCGGCCACGGGCGGGCTGCCTCTGTGAGCCGGACCAGCAGAGAGATCCGCATGGACTTCACCACCGTCGACGATCAACGTCGGATCGCCGAGATCGAGAAACGCGGGCCCTCGCGCGGAGGCTGCTCAGCTGTCGCGTAATAGGTGAGAAAGCCGGCCAGCTGCGACAGTTGCGTATACGTATCGAGGAGCCTGTCGCGCAGGGTCGGCTCACGCGCGAGAAGCCTTCCGACCACAGCCCGCCGCCCGTGGACGACAGGCAGAAGGGCGGCCGGTCCGGCCGATTGTGCACACCGAGGCCGCAAGCCGGGGACGGGGTAGTTCGATTACTCTCGGTGAGGCATACTGGACTCGCCGCACCCCCGGTGGGTGTCGGAAGTGAGGCCGGGCCTCCCGATGGAATCGGGCGTCCGGCCTTTGCGCTATTCCTGCTCAATCAATGCACACGACCCGCACGCGTTCGTGCAGGCGCTGGAAGCAGGCGCTATGCCCATCGATCCACCAGGTGGTAGCACCGACCACTGCATCAGCCGCCCAGAGCAGCGGTTCCTCAGCCAGTTGACCATGATCGCCTTCGAGATGGCCCGCGACTTCCGCAAGGCCATGACCAGCAGAAGATCCAAGTGGTCCTGGCTGGGTGAGCGGCTTTCGATGACGACTTCTGTCACGCCAGCGCTTGCCAGTTCAAGGAGAAGGCGCTCCAGGCAGCGTCTACGTGCTCGCTCGGTACGGCATTCCGTGTCGTAGATGTGCACTGCCACGACAACGGCAAGGGGCAGTTGAGGGCCGGAGATAGCCGGCGTCCTCGGTCACCACGGCGACGACCGCCGACACGATGACCGCGACGACGTATCCCCCTCCAACCACGGCGGCGACCCAGCCGAACCTGTAGCGGCGCATCGGTCACTTCCTGGCGTCTCCGGACAGGGGGCCCGACCCTAGCGAAGATCAACTCCTACACTGGCGCAGTCGCCGTACGGAGGAGGCCGCGTGGGGATCATCGGGGTAGGGGTCGTGCTGACCGACGGGCAAGGGCGGATTCTGCTGGGCGAGCGGGTCAAGGACGGAGAGGAGCCGTCCTGGTGCCTGCCGGGCGGGGCAGTGGAACCAGGAGAGCGCTTCGAGGACGCGGCCGTGCGGGAACTGCGTGAGGAGACCGGCATCGGGGACGCGGGGCCGCCGCGGGTGCTGGCGGTGGTGGTCGATCATCCGGACGACGTGGTACGAGTGACCGCCGCGGTGGCCGTCACCCTGGGCGCCACCATGCCCCGGGTGACGGAGCCTCAGGTGTTCCGGTCATGGGAGTGGTTCTCACCGGATCGGCTGCCGTCACCGCTGTTCCCGGCGACCGCACACGTCCTCGGCCGGTCCCAGGCGGCGCGCTACGAAGTCGTCCACGACGGGGCATGAGATGGGGGCGCACAGAGGCACCCGCCCCGATCCGGCCAGGAGCACACCTTCATCAGGCCGGCGATACAGCGCAGATGGCGTATGTCCCGGGTCCAGGTGATGGCCGTCGGCCCCGGCCATGAGCACACCTCTAGCCGGGGACCTAACGCAGGCGGCTTATGTCCCGCCAGGTGATGGTCGTCCCCTCGCGGTGGAACACCCACGCACGGATTCGCTCTCTCCAGAAGGTGCGCTCGGGCCACCAGGTGGCGTACCGTCGGCTCCGCTCGTCCAGATCCTCGATGAACTCGTAATGACTGGCGAGCCTCGGAAGTCGCCGCGCGAACTCCTCCCTGTCGCTCCAGTCCCAGGGCTCGCCGTCACATTCCACGTAATAGGTCACGAATGGGAACTTGCTGTCGACTCCTCGCGCCCGGACGGCGTCGCCCAGATGCTCGGTGTCCTCACCGGTGACCTGCTGGTACGGATCGAAGGTCACGTACGCGAACAACTCGTACTGCGGGTACTCCTCCTCCAGCAAGGTATGAAGACGGGTCTGCGTGAACCGTCCGAGCCAGATGTCGCCCGAGGTGGAGATCCGCCGGTGTACGAAGGCCCGCGCCAGTTCGATCAGCCGCTGCACCTCCGGCAACTCGACGATCCGGTCAGGACAGTCGACGACTTTCTCGAAGGCCTCACGCCCAAGGCTGATCAGCCAGTCCACGAAATACTCGAACCCGTCGGACGACCCGAAGCCGGCGACGTAATAGCACACCGCGTACATATCCCAGGTACAGGCCCGGTTTTGGTGAATCGTGAACCAGGTGTCGTAGTCCACGATCTCTTCGGCCGACAACCCTGAGAGGTACTCCTTCAGCCACTCCACCCGCTCCCCCTTGTCGCGGGTCTCCTCGGCGGAGCGCTCTACCAGTTCCCAGAAGCCGTCGACATCCACAAACCGTGATCATCGCACGCGAAGGACTCCCTGCCCAGCGTCTCGCACTGGCCCGAACCGGGACGCAGAGCCGGATCATGCACGTAAGAAGGTCCAGTAGTCGTCGAGGCGGGAGGTCAAACTGCTGCCGGTCCGAACAGACGGTCCAGGTGGTAGTGGATGATCTTGACGGCGTCCTCATAGCTGCGCTGGCGGCTGAGGACGCTGGAGGTCAGGCCGTTCGCGAGGGCCAGAAGACCGGCGACTTCGGTACGCGGGTCACGATCGGGGGTGATGTGCCCGGCCTGCTGTGCGGCGGTCAACCTGGCCGTGAGGACGTTCTCCAGCGCGTTGGGCAGAGTGAGCCCGACCGCCGCGAGCGCCGGGTCGGTGAGGGCGACGGTGTAGTACGCGGTCCAGGCCATGGAGTCCAGGCGGCTCTGCTCGTCGAAGGGCAGGATCGTACGGAGGACAGCGGCGAACACGTCTCGCGGTGTCAGCTCACCCGCCGCAGCGGTGACCCGTTCCTTGAGCCGGCGGTCGATACGGGCGCCCAACTCGGTGAGGCCGGACTCGAGCAGCGCCTGCTTGTTCGTGAAGTAGTACTGGACGACGCGCAGTGAGACCCCGGCCTCGGCGGCGATCTCACGCATCGACACCGCCTGCAAACCGCGGGTGCCGGCGATACGCAGCAGCGCCTCGGTCAACTGGCGCCGCCGCGCTTCATGATCTACTTGTCTGGGCATGCCGGTTTCCTAGCTGTGTCGCCCGGTTGGAAAGTCAAGGATCCGCTCGACGATCAAGTCCGGAGCCTCGACGGGCAGCGAATGTCCGGTGCCGGGCACGATTTCCACTCGCCATTCCGGCGCGATGTCGGCCAGCCGCGTGGCCACTGCCTGTGCGTCCAGCAGCGCGCTGTGAGCGCCCAAGAGCACCTGTACGGGCACGAACAGGTTGCGTATCTGCTCATCGGTGTAAACAGGCGGAATGGGCACACGCCGACGGTAGGAGAAGCCGAGCCGCATCAGCTCCACCAGCGCGTCCTCGCGCAGCACGCCGTTGCCCACGGTGCCCGCGAGACGGTGTCGCAACGTACGAGGAAGCATGGAGGCGGCAGCACCGAGCGTGGCCCATCGGATGAAACGCCAGCCGATCGGCGCGAACCCGCCCGGATCCACCAGCGTCAGCGCCGCGACTCTGCCGCCCCCGCCGAGCTGCTGTTCCACTGCGGCCCAGGCGCCGGCGGAGAAGCCCGCCAGGTGTGCGCGCTCGGCGCCGACCGCGGCCAGGGCGTCGGTGAGCCAGCCGCCGACGTCGGCACCGGACGCGAGCGGCTTCCTCTGGACCGAGCGGCCGGGCTCGCCGAGCGGGTCGACGACGAGGACGGGACGCGTGCGCGCCAGCGGCTCGACGTAGCGGTACCAGGCCAGGGCGTTCCCTCCGGCGCCGGCCACGAGGACTATGGGATCCCCCGTCGCGGGCCCGGCCCGGTGGATCCGCACGCTGCCGGCGCGAGTCTCTACGTCGAAGGCATCGATCGGCACCGGCCACAACTCGCCGAGTAACCGGTCATAGGCGGCGTGGTACTTGTCGCGGGCAGAGTCGCTGGTGAAGGCGGACGGCCGGTCAGGCACGCGCATGGCGATCTCATCTCTCGAATGGATACACCTGTACCCTAACTAGTGACGGCCTCGGGAGCTGCCGCTTTCACCGACATTCCGGACGCCGGACAATCCCAGACGCGCCGGGGACGCACCTCACCCTCCGGCAGGCTCGCGGCCGGTGCCGTACCGATTTGATTACGCACCGTCACTCTTCTGTTGCGCTCCTACGACGTCGGGTCTCAGTTCCGGTGCGCTGAAGGGGAAGGGCTATAGCCAGGCGAGTGCCCCGTCATCGCGGGGATGACGAGAAAGCTAATCCAAGGGCCCGGACGGTTTCCTACTCGTTTGATAATCTCGCACTATGGACGAGACACCGTACGGCATCGGCGAAGGCCCGGCCGCCAGGGTCAGCCTTTCCCTGCCTGAAGGCACCGCGTCGGCCATCCGCGCGCGCGTGGGCAGGCGCGAGTTCTCCGCCTTCGTCGCAGCCGCGGTCGAGCGCGAACTGCGCGGCCAGATTCTGGACGACTACCTGGCCGACTACGAGCGCCGCCGAGGGCCGATCTCCGAGCAGGCGCAGGAGCGGGCCAGGCAGGTGTTCGACGAGATCTTCGCTGCAGAAGACCAGTGGCCCGCCGCCGGCTGACCCACGCGGGCACGCTCGTCCTCGACTGTGAGGGCCTGTCCAGGCTTGCCGAGGATCACGAGCCCACGGTCGCGTTTGTGGCCGAGGCTCGTCGGCGCGGCATGGAGGTCGTGGTCAACGCGCTGACCATCATCGAGGCCACCCACCGGCGCACCGATAAGGCGCGGCTGGCCTGGCTGCTCTCCGGTCTGCGCATCTCGCCGGTCGGCGACAAGGAGGCCAAGGCCGCCTCCGCCCTGCTGCTGAACACCGGGCTGCACGGGCACAAGTACGCGATCGACGCGGCGGTGGCCGAGATGGCCCTGCGCCAGCCGCTCCCTGTCGCCATGCTCACGTCGGACCTGGACGATATGACCAAACTCTGCGGCGGCCGCGTCCGGCTCATCGAGCTTTGACGCTGGGTACGAAGCGGGCGAGCGCCACGGTGTCGTCCGTAGGATCGGCCGTATGAGCGCCCACATCGCGATGGTCGGCATCCCGGCGATCAGCCACGTCCTGCCCAGCCTGGAGGTCATCAGGGCGCTGGTGGCGCGCGGGCATCGGGTGACCTACGCCAACGACCCGGCGGTGGCCGAGGTGATCAGGGAGACAGGCGCCGAGCTGGTGCCGTACACGTCCACGCTGCCCGTCGCCGATCACGACTGGCCGGACGACCCGATCGCGGCCATGCGGATCTTCCTGGAGGACAACATCCGGCTGCTCCCGCAGCTGGAGGCCGTGTACGGGGAGGAGCCCGCCGATCTCTACCTGTACGACATCGGCGCCTATGCGGCGCGGGCCCTGGCCGAACGGCAGAGAAGGCCGATCGTGCAGCTCTCCCCCTCGATGGTCGGCTGGGACGGGTACGACGAGGAGGTGGCGGCGCCGCTCTGGGAGTTGCCGGGCGCGGACGACTACCGGGCGCGGTTCGCCGGGTGGCTGGCGGGCAACGGCGCGACCACGACCGACATGGACGAATTCTCCGGCCGCCCGGCCCGCTGCCTGGCGCTGATTCCGAGGGCGATGCAGCCGAACGCCGACCGGGTGGACGACAAGGTGTCGTTCGTGGGCCCGTGCAAGAAGCCCACCGGGTCGTGGGAGCGGCCGGCGGGGGCGGAGAAGGTGCTGCTGATCTCGCTGGGCTCGGCGTACACGCGGCAGCCGGAGTTCTACCGGCGGTGCCTGGCCGCGTTCGGCGGGCTGCCCGGCTGGCATGTGGTGCTGCAGATCGGCAAGCGTGTCGCCCCGGCCGAGCTGGGCCCGATCCCGGGCAATGTGGAGGTCCATTCCTGGGTGCCGCAGCAGGCGATCCTGGAGCGGGCGGACGCGTTCGTCACGCACGCGGGGATGGGCGGCTGCGGTGAGGGGCTGCTGGCGGGGGTGCCGATGATCGCGGTGCCGCAGGCGGCCGACCAGTTCATGAACGCGGACCGGCTGGTGGAGCTGGGGGTGGCCCGCCGGATCGACACGGCCGAAGCGACGGCGGAGACGCTCAGGACCGCCCTGGTCGAGCTGACCACCGACCCGGAGGTGGCCGAGCGGCTGAAGAGGTTGCGGGCGGAGGGCGGGACGGCGCGGGCGGTCGAGCTGATCGAGGCTGAACTAACCCGGGTGTGAAAGTTTCATCGCCCACCAGGGGCGATGGCCCGGCCCGTTGACGGGGCGGCGGTGGCGGCCAGAAGATCCTGGGAGCGCTCCCAAAATCCCCCAGAGGATCCCCATGACACGACGCCTGTCCGCGGCACTCGCCTTACTGACCGCCTTCGCCCTCGCCCCGGCCGCCCCCGCGCACGCCGCCGACGAGGGCCCGGAACAGATCGTCAACGGCACCTTCGACGACGGCACCGCCCCCTGGTGGGGCACCCCCAACCTCACGCTCGGCGTCGAGGACGGCCGCCTCTGCGCCGACGTCCCCGGCGACACCGCCAACCCGTGGGACGTCATCATCGGCCAGGACAACCTGCCGCTGGTCGAGGGCGAGACGTACGCGTTCTCGTTCTACGGCTCGGCGAGCGAGACCCAGGTCGTCCGGGCGCTGGTGCAGCTCCCGGTCGACCCCTGGACGCAGTACCTGTCGGCCGCGCCGGAGCTGAGCGCGGCGGGCGACGTCCACGAGTTCACCTTCACCGCCCCCGTATCGCTGCCGGACGCCCAGGTCGCCTTCCAGATTGGCGGCAGCGCCGAGCCCTGGAGGTTCTGCATGGACGACGTGTCGCTGCGGGGCGGCGCGGAGCCCGAGCAGTACGAGCCGGACACCGGCCCCCGCGTCCGCGTCAACATGGTCGGCTACCTGCCGTCCGGCCCCAAGAACGCGACCGTGGTCACCGACGCCCCCCGCGCGCTCAAGTGGGAGCTGAAGGACGCGTCCGGCCGTACCGTCGCGCACGGCAAGAGCACCCCGCGCGGCCTGGACGAGAGCTCCGGCGAGCGCGTGCACAGCATCGACTTCGGCAAGTACCGCAAGCCGGGCACCGGCTTCACGCTGACCGTCGACGGCGAGACCAGCCGCCCGTTCGACATCGCCGAGGACCTCTACGACGAGATGCGGACGGACGCGCTGAAGTTCTACTACACCCAGCGCAGCGGCATCGAGATCCGCGACGACCTGCGGCCCGGCTACGGCCGCCCCGCCGGTCACGTCGGCGTGGCGCCGAACCAGGGCGACATCAGCGTCCCCTGCCAGCCGGGCGTCTGCGACTACTCGCTCGACGTCCGCGGCGGCTGGTACGACGCGGGTGATCACGGTAAGTACGTGGTCAACGGCGGCATCTCGGTGCACCAGCTCATGAGCCTGTACGAGCGAGACAAGGCCGCTTCCAAGGACGGCCAGCTGAACATCCCCGAGAGCGGCAACGGCGTCCCCGACGTGCTGGACGAGGCCCGCTGGGAGCAGGAGTTCCTGCTGAGCATGCAGGTCCCGGACGGCGAGCGGCTGGCCGGCATGGCGCACCACAAGATCCACGACGCCCAGTGGACCGGGCTGCCGCTGCTGCCGCACCTGGACCCGCAGCCGCGTGAGCTGCACCCGCCGTCCACCGCCGCCACGCTGAACCTCGCCGCGACCGCCGCCCAGGCAGCGCGCGTGTTCGCTCCGTACGACGCCGCGTTCGCCGCCCGCAACCTGGCGGCGGCCCGCAAGGCGTGGGCCGCGGCGCTGGCCAACCCGGACCTGCTGGCCGACCCGAACGACGGCGTGGGCGGCGGCGCCTACAACGACGCCGACGTGAGCGACGAGTTCTACTGGGCGGCGGCCGAGCTGTTCATCACCACCGGCGAGAAGGAGTTCGCCCGGTTCGTGCAGTCCTCGCCGCACCACACCGGCGACATCTGGCGCGAGCGCGGCTTCGACTGGGGCAACACCGCCCAGCTCGGCCGCCTGCAGCTGGCCACCGTGCCGAACGCCATCCCGGACCGCGCCCGGGTGCGCCGCTCGGTCGTGGAGGGCGCGGAGAAGTACCTGGCCACCCAGCGCAAGCACCCGTACGGGCTGCCGTACAACCCGCCGGACTTCGACTGGGGCTCGAACAACCTGGTGCTCAACAACATGGTGGTCATGGCCGTCGCCTACGACCTGACCGGCAAGGAGAAGTACCGCGAGGGCGTGCGTGAGGGCATGGACTACATCCTCGGCCGGAACGCGCTCAACCAGTCGTACGTGACGGGCTACGGCGAGGTGTCGTCGCAGAACCAGCACAGCCGCTGGTACGCCCGGCAGCTCGACCCCTCGCTGCCCAACCCGCCGCGCGGCACCCTGTCCGGCGGGCCGAACTCGGCCATCCAGGACCCGGTCGCGCAGCGGCTGCTCCAGGGCTGCAAGCCGCAGTTCTGCTACATCGACCACATCGAGTCGTGGGCCACGAACGAGCTGACCATCAACTGGAACGCCCCGCTGGCCTGGATCTCCGCGTTCCTGGCCGACCGGTCCGGGCACACCCACTGCGACGTCCGCTACACGGCGGGCGGCGGCCGGCACTTCACCGCTCAGGTCACCGTGCGCAACCACGGCCCGAAGTCGCTGGACGACTGGGAGCTGCGCTGGTGGTTCCCGGGTGCGCAGCGCGTCCAGAACGCCCGGGGCGCGACGGTCACGCAGGACGGTCCGGTCGTGACCGCGAGCGGTAAGCGGGTGAAGCCCCGGCACGCGATCACCTTCGGCTTCACCGGCACCACGCCGGCCGGGCCGAACCCGGCGCCGGAGGTGTTCTACCTGAACGGGGAGCGCTGCCGCTAACCTCGTCGCATGTCCCACAGCAGGCCCGAGGTCCGACGTACCCCGCTCGACGGCGACGAGAGGGCGAGAGCCGAAGCGAACTTCGTCCCTCTCGTCGCCGAACAGCTCACCGCCACCGGGCGGTTCCGGGTCAGCGCCGATACCCCGGAGCTGGTGGAGATCTTCCAAGAGGTCGCTCGCCGGGTAGGCGAGCAGTTGAGGCGGCCGGTGGTCAGCTACGCCAACGGCCGCTACCTCGTCATCACCTTCGCCGACGCCTAGGCGGCACGCCCTCACAGGGTGAACTTACGCACTCCGAGCGGCTCGAAGTCGTAGAGGGCGTTGTTGACCTGCAGCCCGTCGACGGCACCGACGAAGGGATTGTCCCGGCCCTTGCTGATCGCCAGGCTGAGGGTGATCACCGCGTCCGGCAGCGCCGCCTTGAGTGCGCTGAACGTGCAGGGGCTGGCCTGGGTGCACCCGGTGGCGGTGGCCGTCGCGCCGTTGGTCGCGTACCACTTTCCGCCCTCCGCGCCGGCGTCGTACTGCTGCCAGGTGTTGGCCTGCCGGGCGGGCGGCGCCGACGGGGCCACGGACTGGCTGGGCACATAGACCAGGCTCGTGTAGTTGATGGCGGGGTCGAGGTTCGGATCGACCTCCAGGGCGATGCTCGGCGGCGCGTTCACCAGCGGCGGGTCGACGCCCTCGAAGATCCAGTACTTGAGGGTCGAAATGCTGTTGAGCGGGACCCCCGCGTACTCCTCCTCGGTGCCGAACGCGATCTTGTCGTCGCCGCTGCTGACGACGATCCCGAGGCTGCCGGTGCCGTAGGGCGGCGGCACGGTGGCCGCCGGGTTGCCGGCGGGGTCGCGGCCCCAGGGGCCGAGGCGGAGGACGGCCGTCGACGCACCCAGGGTGTTGCGTCCGATGACGCCCCATTCTTCCTGGTAGTAAGTGCCCGACTCGACCGCCGCGGCCGGCAGTGCGTTTGTCGCCATGAGAGTAAGTACGGACATGGCCGGTGCCACGAATAGCTTTTTCATCGTATGTCTCCTGAAATTCCGGACGCCGGAGAATGAGGTGGTGCTCAGCCGCTCACAAGCGACCAGGGAGTGCACGGCAGATCTCCGGTCGTCGGAAGAGGAATGCTCAGGTTCTGCAGGTTCCCGAGGCGACAGACGGTGAAGTAGATTCCGATCGGCGTTCGTGCGGTGACGCGCACGGCGGTGGTGGTCGTGGGGTCGGGAGTGTAATTCAGGCGGGAGTCCTCCGCCACGGTGATGGCGAGCACCTGGCCGCCGCCGCTGCCGGGGACCCTTCTCAGGTTCTGCCAGGCGGGCGAGCTGCGGGGGTCCCTGATCCAGGGCACCCCGCCGTTGGCCGATACGTTGAACACCAGGGGCGATTCCGGGAGAGAACGGATGACCGCCGAGTCCACCGTCGGGTCCGCGTTCTGCTGGCTGCGGGCCGGTTCGGCGGTGACGGCGCTCGCCATCGCCGAGCCCGGAATTGCGGCGGTCACCGCCAGGGATGCGGCCACTGCCAGCAGGCGGATGGCGGCAAAAGAGCTGCTCTTACGATTGAACAAGTTAATTCCACCCTTGGAGAGCCGAATTTTCGCGTTATGTGCCGCGATTGATCGATCACGACTCTATGCGAGACACCAACGGCATTCCGGGCGATAAGTTTCAGTGGCGGGTAAATGACTGCTTCAATCTCATATGGCAGCCGTAGATCGTACGTATCGGTACCTCGTCATCGGACGAGACCATTCTCGGCGGAGCGCAGCGCCGCCACCAGCGGGCCCGGCTCGTCGGCGAAGAACCGCACGGCCGAGACCCGCACCTCGGCGCCCAGCGGGCGGACCGCGGTGACCGGCTCCGACAGCTCCACCACCACGTTCACCTGCGAGGCCACCACCACGGTCAGCCGCTCGCCGTCGACCGCGATCATGCCCGACTCGTTGAAGGAGCGCACCGTACGCACCGACGCGATGAGCTCGCGGGGGATGCGCAGATCGAAGAAGGCCCCGTACCGGATCCGCAGCTCGCGTCCGGTGACCACGTGCGGCCGGGTGACGCAGGCGGCCACCACCGCGAACCCGACGAGCAGCCCGTACAGGTCGATGAACAGGATCGGCACCCGGATCGCGGCGGACACGTCGTAGGCGCGCAGCAGCACCTCGACCACCACGACCTCCACCGCCATGATGACCAGGAGGAGGACCATCGTCGCCGACTGGGCCCTGGAGTAGGACACCGCCAGCGCGCCGGGCGGCACCCCGTGCCTGCGGCGGGTCACCCACAGCGCGAGACTCACCATGCCCGCGACGTCGAACCCCGCGATCCTGCGCAGCACCCTCATGCCCGCTCCCGCACGAACTCGACCATCAGCCGGAACACCTCGCCCTGCGCGGGCGTCACCTCGCCGAGCATGGCGTCGAGCCACGGCCCGCCCGACGGCGGCAGGTTCTCGAGCATCCCGCGTACGAGCTCGTCCGGCATGTGCGCGGCCATGTCGGCGGCCAGCTCCCGGACCCGCGGATCGCCCGGCTCGGCGTCGGCCAGCTCGTCCAGCCGCCGGTAGAGCTCGTGGCCCTTGTCGCGCATCCCGGGCTCGGCGAGCGGCCGCAGCATCGCCACGATCTCGTCGCGGTGCTCGGGATCCGCGGACGCCTCCATGAGGGAGAGCATCTCGCGGTCCATCTCGGCGAGCCTCGACCCCTCCAGAGCCAGGTCGCGCAGCACCACGGCCATGTCCGGTGAGACCGCCGAATCCGGCCGCAGCTCGTCAGCCTCCAGCAGCACCGCCAGCCGGGCCCGCCGCGCCGCGATGGCCTCCTGCTGCCGGGCCAGGTCGGCGTCCAGCTCCTCCAGCACCTCCCGCAGATCTTTCCCGCGGTCGTCGGCGAGCACGTCACGGACCTCGTCCAGCGACAGCCCCAGCTCGGCCAGCCGGCGCACCCGGGCGAGCAGCACCGCGTCGCGCAGCCGGTACTCCCGGTAGCCGCCCGCCGTCCGTTCGGGTTCGGGAAGCAGCCCGAGATGGTGGTAGTGCCGCACGGTCCGGGTGGTCACCCCGACGAGCGCGGCCAGTTCTCCGATCCGCATGCCTCCATCAGACACGTTGACGCTACGTCAAGGTCAACCGGTTATCGCCGCCGCTAACAGGGCGTCCCGGGGGTGGTGGCCGTGGTGCGGAGGAGGGCGCGGACGAGGTCGAAGTCGATCTGGCCGGGCTTCTTGAAGCGCAGCCGGGTCAGCGCCTCCCGGCGGGCCTCCGGCACCTCTTCCAGGTACGCGTCCACCGTCGACGCCTTGCTCTGCACCATGCGGCCCAAGCTACCGGCAGACGGCGGTTTCGAAGGCGTCCCTCAGGTGGTCCCGGCCCTTGCCGGTGGCCGAGCCGGTGACGTAGACGGTGGCCTGGCGGCCGGCGGCGCTCCGGCCGCTCATGACCGAGATGCCCGGCAGGTCGCCTTCGTGCATCCAGACGGTGCCGCAGGCGAGCCGGAGCCGGGTCATGCCGTGCCCGTAGCGGGCCTGGGACGGCCAGCCTTCCTGGCGTACCGCGACGGGGGCGGAGGTCATGGCGCGCAGGCTCTTGGCGGACAGCAGCCGGCCGCCGAACACCCCTTGCCAGAACCGGTTGAGGTCCTTCGGCGTGGAGACCAGGCCGCCGCTGGCCCCGAGCAGGTAGCCGGGCATCCGGGTCGTGTCGACGACTCCGGCCTCGGGGGCGGCGGGGTGGACGCCGTACATGTGCGCGTGCTGGCCGCGGATGCCCTGCTCGCCGGGCTTCGGCCAGTACGTGTGGCGCATCCCCAGGGGCTTGAGCACCAGGTCCCGGCTGGCCCGCCGGAAGTCCCCGGCGACCGAGTCGATGATCATGCCGAGGACGAGGTAGTTGGTGTTGGAGTAGGCGAACTTCCCGTACGGGGTGGGCTTCAACCGGAGCGCGAGCTTCAGGAAGTCCTGGTCGGGGTTCGACCAGTCGACGGCCTGGGTGAAGTCGGCGAGCCCGCTGGTGTGCCGCAGCAGGTCGCGGACCTTGATCTTCCGGCCGTCGGCCTTGCCCCTGATGGCGCGGGGCAGGTAGGTCTCCACGGGCGCGCCGAGCCGTACCTTCCCCTGCTCGGCCAGGCGCATCACGGTCACGGCGACGACCGGCTTGGACATGCTGGCGACCCGGAGCCGGCCGTCCGCCCCGGGCATCGGCCGGTCGGTGCCGAGCTCCGCCGTCCCGGACTTCACGGTGCGGCGGTCGTCCACCTGCGCCACGGCGCCGGCGAACCCGTCCGCGCCGGTCAGCCGATCCACCCGGTCCTGCAGCCCGGTGGCGGCGAAGGCGGGGGCGACCGGAGCCAGCGCCATCGCGCCCGCGGCGGCGACGGCGATCATCTTGCGAGACATGAGCGTTTCCCTTGTCAGTGGTGATCTCGACACCACCGACTCTGCCGGGGTACGCGGCCAAGATCAGTAACGCTGGCACCGCTCTCGTACGGGGGTTATCCCTACCATCGGCGCGGGGCGAGACAATGGAGTGTGAAGATTACCGTCATGACCGGGGCCGGCATCTCCACCGAGTCCGGGATTCCCGACTACCGCGGCCCGGGCGGCGTGTGGCGCCGCGACCCCGACCACGAGAAGCTCGTCACGATCGACTATTACCTGGCCGATCCCGACATCCGGCGCCGGTCCTGGGAGTACCGCCGCGCCAGCCCCGCGCGCGACGCCGAGCCGAACGCCGCGCACCGGGCGCTGGTGGAGCTGGAGCGGGCCGGGCGGCTCGACCGGCTGATCACGCAGAACGTCGACGGCCTGCACCTGAAGGCGGGCTCCGATCCGGAGCGGGTGCTGGAGCTGCACGGGAACATGTTCGGCGTGCTCTGTCTCGGCTGCGGCGCCCGGTCCTCGCTGGAGGAGGCGCTGGCCCGGATCGACGCCGGCGAGCAGGATCCCGCCTGCCTGGCGTGCGGCGGGATCCTGAAGACGACCACGGTCATGTTCGGCGAGAACCTGTCTCAGGACGTGATCGCCGAGGCGGCCGAGGCCGCCGAGCGGGCCGAGGTGTTCGTCGCCGTCGGCACGTCGCTGCAGGTGATGCCCGCCGCCTCGCTCGCGGCGCTGGCCGAGCGGAACGGCGCACGGCTGATCATCGTGAACGCCGAGCCGACCCCGTACGACGAGCTGGCCGCCGAGGTGATCAGGGATCCGATCGGCGAGGCGGTGCCCCGGCTGGTGGCGCGGCTCATGGCTTGACCTGGAGTCCGTCCGCCGGGAAGGGGGTGATGGGCGTCGACAGCGTCCTGGCCTGGGCGGGCCCGCAGAGCGCCAGCAGCAGGTGGTTGCCGAAGGCGAGGTCGATCTCGTGCGGGACGGGCATGCCGTTCTCGTCGAAGGTCTGATACTTGGCGCGGTTCAGGCCCACGGAGATCTGCCGGGTGCCGTCGGGGCTCGACAGCGACTGGGTGAGCATGCCCCAGACCGCGCCGTCGTGGCCCCAGAAGCGGCCGCAGGGCAGGTCGAGCGCGTAGATGCCGAGCCCGTACTCGATGGGGCCGGCCCCGACGTACACGGGCACCGTCCGCTGCATCTCGGCGAGCTGCGCGCCGCCGAGGAGCTCGCCCTGGAGCAGCCGGCGGTAGAAGCGGTTCAGGTCGTCCATGGTCGACACGACGGCCCCGGCCGTGGTCAGCCACGACATGTCGTAGACCGCGTAGTCGCGCGGCGGGTCGAACAGCCCGTAGAAGGACTCGTACGCGCCGGAGCTCGGCCCGGGGATCTGCGGCGAGCGCGGGAACGAGGTGTGCCGCAGCCCGGCCTTCTTGATCACGTGGTGGGTGATGTACCGCTCGGCGTCCATGCCGGTGACCTTCTCGAGCACCAGGCCGGCCAGGACGTAGTTGGTGTTGGAGTACGAGCCGGGCGTCGCCCCGGGCTCACCCGTGCGCGGGAACGCGAGGCCGAGCCGCACCAGTTCCTCGGGTTCGATGCGGCGGAAGCGGTGGTTGTCCAGGTCGGCCAGGGAGCCTTCGAGCAGTGAGGGGAAGGCGCCGGGGATGTAGTCGGCGAGGTGGCTGGTGTGGTTGAGCAGCATCCGCACGGTGATGTCGTCGTCGGAGATCAGGTCCGGCAGGTAGCGGCTCACGGGCGCGTCCAGGTCGACCTTGCCGCGCTCGACTTGCTGGAGCACCGCGACCGCGGTGAACGTCTTGGTGATGCTGCCCACCCGGTGCACCATGTGGGGCTTGACCGGCCGCCGGTTCCGCACGTCGGCCACGCCGGCCGCGCCCTTCCAGGTGTCGCGCCCGTCGCTGACCGCCGAGTACAGCCCGTACATCCCCGCCTGGTGCACGGCGTCCAGCGAGTCCTGGAGCGCCCGCCGGTCGGGGACGGCGGCCTGGGCGGGCGCGGCGAGGGTCCCGGCGACGAGCAGCGCGCCCACCCCCGCGACTAAACGCTTGGTGATCGACATCTGATACCTCCGATCTCGGCGTCTTGTACGCACGAGCCTCCTCGATCACAGGACGCCGGAACAGTCGGCTCAGTCACGGGCTGGGCATGACAGCTGTCATGCCGCACCTATGACAAAGGTCGTTGCCCAGGTGGGGGCATCCGGCGATGATGCTGGTCATGGGTTTCCACGAACTCCTGCACGACCGCCACGGCGCCGCCGGCGTCATCCACCACCCGCGCGCCTACGAGGTGACCTCGGCCATCGGGTTCCTGGGGGCGCGGCGGGAGGCGTTCACCCGGCTCGCGATCCAGGCCCGGCCGCGGCCCGGCGACCGGTTCCTGGACGTGGGCTGCGGCACGGGCTACCTGACCCGGGTGATCGCGCCCGTCGTCGGCCCGAAGGGGCAGGTGACGGGCGTCGACCCGTCCGCCGAGATGATCGAGTACGCCCGGCGGCGCGCTCCGGGCAACTGCGACTACCAGGTGGCCGAGGGCCAGGCGCTGCCGTTCCCCGACGCGTCGTTCGACGCGGTGGTGTCCAGCCTCGCCGTCCACCACATCCCCGCCGACGCGCGCCCGGCGGCGATCGGGGAGATGTTCCGGGTGCTGCGGCCGGGCGGCAGGCTCGTCGTCGCCGAGTTCCGGCCGCCGGCGCAGCCGCTGCTGCGCGCGTTCGTGTCGCTGGTGGCGCCGCGCGCCGCCCACCACGACGCGCACGAGGTGCTCGGCACGCTCATCCCCGACGCGGGTTTCCGCGTGGAGGGCGCGGGCGACCTGCCGCCGTACCTGTATTACGTACGAGCCCGCAAACCCGACTAATCGTAAGATCAACTCATGAATCCCCTCGACCGCATCGCCCGGGTCCGCCTGTCGTCCGTCTACCTGCCGCTCGACACGCCGGTCAGCGACGCCAAGGTGCTCACCGGGCGGCAGCGGCCGATGACCGAGGTCGCCTTCCTGTTCGCCGAGGTCACCACGGAGGGCGGCCTGGAGGGGATGGGGTTCTGCTACTCCAAGCGGGCGGGCGGCCCCGGCCAGTACGCGCACGCCTGCGAGCTCGCCCCCGACCTGATCGGCGAGGACGCCAACGACATCCCCAGGCTGTGGGAGAAGCTGGTGTGGGCGGGCGCGTCGGTGGGCCGGGGCGGGCTGTCGGTCCAGGCCATCGCCGCCTTCGACATCGCGCTGTGGGACCTGAAGGCCCGCCGGGCCGGGCTGCCGCTGGCCAAGCTGCTGGGCGCGCACCGCGACTCGGTGCGCTGCTACAACACCTCGGGCGGATTCCTGCACACGCCGATCGAGCAGGTGCTGGAGAACGCGGAGGCGGCGCTGGCGCGCGGCATCGGCGGCGTCAAGCTCAAGGTGGGCCAGCCCGACGGCCGCGCCGACCTGGCCCGGGTGCGGGCGGCCCGCGAGCGGCTGGGCCCGGACGTGCCGCTGATGGTCGACGCCAACCAGCAGTGGGACCGCCCGGCCGCCGCCCGGATGGGGCGGGCGCTGGAGGAGTTCGGCCTGGTGTGGATCGAGGAGCCGCTCGACGCGCACGACCACGCCGGGCACGCCGCGCTGGCCGCCGCACTCGACACGCCCGTGGCCACCGGCGAGATGCTGACCAGCGTCGCCGAGCACGCCGAACTGCTGCGCGCGGGCGGCGCCGACATCCTGCAGCCCGACGCGCCGCGGATCGGCGGCATCACCCCGTTCCTGCGGCTGGCCGCGCTCGCCGAGCACCACCGGGTGCAGCTCGCGCCGCACTTCGCCATGGAGATCCACCTGCACCTGGCCGCCGCGTACGGCCAGGAGCCCTGGGTCGAGCACTTCGAGTGGCTGGAGCCGCTCTTCGAGGAGCGGCTGGAGATCCGCGACGGGCGGATGCTCGTGCCCGACCGGCCGGGGCTCGGCCTCACGCTGAGCGAGCAGGCCGCCAAGTGGACGGCCGAGCGGCGCGAGTTCTGATCAGGCGGCGACCACCAGCGCCTGCGGCGCGGCCTGCTTCATCCTGGTGCGCAGCCACAGCAGCTGGGTGGCGGTCTCGCCCTCGCAGGCCGACACCACCGCCAGCAACTCCCGGTCCCTGGCGCCCTGCGCGGCCTGGCCGACCACCGTCCACGCGATGTCGCACTCGGCCGCCATCAGGTAGAGGTCGTGCAGGTCGCGCAGGAGCCCGAGGCCGCCGGTGCGGGGGCCGGAGAACAGCGTCGAGTGCAGCCGTTCCGGCTCGTCCGGAGCCTCCTCGGAGTAGCGCTCGGCGAACGGCCGCAGCCTCTCGGCGTGCCCGTCGCACTGGACGGCCAGCCGCTCGCACACGTGGAACACGTCCGGCTCGTCCCGGTGCATCCGCCCGACCTCGCGGAAGGCGGCGGCCAGCTCGATCTGGGAACGGTGCAGCAGCCCCAGGTAGTGGGCGAGATGCATGGCTCACTCCTCCTCGACGCGCTCGCCGGCCTCGGCGGCGGGACCGCCCAGGGTGACCGGGACGCGCGGGTCGGCGGGCAGGGTGCCGGTGGTGGGCGCGGCCGACACCGTCCCCCGCGCCTCGGCCACCTTGCTCACCCGGACCGCGGCCACCTTGTAGATCGGCTGCTTGGACACCGGGTCCCAGCTCGTCATCGTCAGCTCGTTCGCGGCGCGCGGCGGGCCGTCGCCCGGCCCGGCCGCGTCCAGATCCCAGTAGCCGTAGTGGAAGGGCACGAACACCACGCCCTCCCGCGTGCCGCAGATCCGCGCCGCCGCCTCCAGCGCGCCCCGCAGCGACTCCACCCGGACCAGGTCGCCCTCGCCGACGCCCAGCCTGGTGGCGTCGGCCGGGCTGATCTCCACCCACGGCTCCGGCGCCGCCGCGGCGAGCTGCGGGGCGCGGCCGGTCTTGGTGCGGGTGTGGAAGTGGTAGACGGTGCGGCCGGTGGTCAGCGTCATCGGGTGCGCGCCGCCCGGCACCTCGGGCGACGGCTCGTACGGGGCCGCCTTGAGGAACGCCCGCCCGCGCGGCTCCTTCGCCCGGTAGCTCTCCTCGTCGTAGGCGGCGCCGGTGACCAGGTCGTGCCCGTACGTCTCGCAGTAGCCGGGGTCGGTGCTGAACCTGCCTCGCGCGTACAGCCGTTCGGTGCCGAGCGGCCACTGCACGCCGCTGCCGCCCCGCAGCAGCTCGTACGTGATGCCGGTGTAGTCGCACGGCCGCCCCGCCGAGCAGGCCTGCCAGGCCCGGTACGCGGACTCCGGGTCGTGCCACTTGATCAGCGGCGCGCCGTCCTGGTCGCGGAAGTCCATGCGGCGCGCGTAGTCCAGGAAGATGTCGAGGTCGGAGCGGGCCTCCCCGGGCGGTTCCACCGCCTTGTCCGACAGATGCACCGTACGGTCGACACAGGTGAACGTGCCCGTCTTCTCCCCCCAGGTGGCGGCGGGCAGCACCACGTCGGCCAGCATCGCCGTCTCCGTCATGAAGAGGTCCTGGACGACGACGAACAGCTCCTCCCTGGCCAGGATCTTGCGGATGCGGGTCAGGTCCGGCAGGGAGACGGCGGGGTTGGTGGCCGAGATCCAGAGCAGCTCGATCGAGCCCTGCTCGGCGTAGCGGAAGATCTGCATGGCGTGCGTCGGCGGCGCCCAGTGCGGGATGACCGACGGGTCCACGTTCCACAGCCGGGCCAGCTCCTCGACGTGCGCGGGGTTGTCCCAGTTGCGCATGCCGGGCAGGTCGCCGTCGGCGCCGGTCTCGCGGGTGTTCTGCGCGGTCGGCTGGCCGTTCATCTGGTAGAGGCCCGCGCCGGGGCGGCCGAGCATGCCGCGCAGCAGGTGGATGTTGTTCACCTGGCAGGCCGCCGCGGTGGCCTGGTTGGACTGGTAGAAGCCCTGGAGGACGGTGGAGAGCAGCCGGTCGCAGGTGCCGATGATCTCCGCGGCGCGCTCGATGTCGCGTACGGGAACGTCGCAGATCTCCGCGGCCCGCTCCGGCGGGTAGTCGTGCACCACCTCGGCCAGCTCGTCGAAGCCGAGGGTGTGCTCGCGCACGTACCGGCGGTCGTACCAGCCTTCGGCGATCAGCCGGTGGACGAGCGCGTTCATCAGCGCCATGTTGGTGCCGGGGCGGACTGCGAGGTGCACGTCGGCCTCGCGGGCGACGGGCGTCTCGCGCGGGTCGACGGCGATCATCGCGGGCGGGCGCGGGCCCCGGCGGCGGTCCAGCATCCGCATCCAGAGCACGGTCTGCGTCTCGGCCACGTTGTGGCCCCAGAGCGCGATCGCGTCGCAGTGGTCCACGTCGGTGTAGGAGCCGGGCTGGCCGTCGGTGCCGAAGCTCTCCTTCAGCGCCGCCGCAGCGGTCGCGGTGCACAGGCGGGTGTTGCCGTCCATGTGCGGGGTGCCGATGCCGGCCTTGCCGATCACCCCGAGCGTGTAGTACTCCTCCAGGAACAGCTGGCCGCTGGTGTGGAAGCCGAACCGGCCCCAGCCGCCCGGCCGGTCGAGCAGCTCCCGCGAGCGGGCCACGATCCGGCCCATCGCCTCGTCCCAGCCGGTCTCGACCAGGCGGCCGTTCTCCCTCACCAACGGCCGGGTGAGCCGGTCAGGGCTGTGGACGGCCTGCCACCCGTACAGATCCTTGGGACCGAGCCGGCCCCGGTTGATCCGGTCGGTGGCCCGCCCGCGCACGCCCACGATCCGGCCGCCGGCGACCGCGATGTCCATCGCGTCGCCGTTGCTGTGCAGGATCGAGGCCGACCGGACCCAGTGGTCCACGTCGGCCTCCGTGACGCCCTCCTCCAGGAAGGTGTCCACCCGCACGGGCCAGGTGGTGCGCCGCCCCGCCTCGCCGGGGAGCACCCGGCGCACCGGGCCCGGCAGCGACGCGGCGGCCCGCTCGACCAGCGACGGCGGGCCGTAGGGGGTGCGGCGCCCCCACGGGTCTGCGATCCGGTCGGACATGAGGCGTTCCCTTCCACGGCGCTCGGTCAGGGGAATGCCCCTGGCACTACCCCGACCGGCACCGTGAACACGCCCCCGTCAGAGCGACCCCTCGCTGCCCGCCAGGGCGAGCTCGCGCAGGTCCTCGGTGAGGCTCTCACGGACCTTGTCCATGATGCTGCCCTGGGTGGCCTCGTCGGTGACCTCCAGCACCACCCGGGCCAGGAACACCGCCCGGCGCGGGTCGGTTCCCGCCCGGTCCCCCACCCGCCGGATGAACTCGTCCCGGTCGAAGCGCTCGCCGGTGCCCAGGCCGCCGTACACCTCGGTGCGGCGCAGGTTCTCGCCGATCTCGTGTGGCAGCTGGGCGGCGAGCTTGTCGGCGAGGCTCTCCGGCACCCGCTCGCCGAGGGTCTCCAGGGTCGCCCGGATGGCCCGCTCGGCGTGCGCCCGGTCGCTCAGGCGAGCCCGCGCCTGTACTTGGCCGACAAAGTCGTCATGTCGCATGATTTCCCCCTTTGTCCCTCCAAGCGGCTACCCGGTCCCCGCGACCCCACAGAACCCCCGGCACAAGAAATCGGTAAAGCTCGCGGGCTCCCTCGTACGCCTCAGGCTCGGCGCCCGGCGGGAACGTACTCGGTCCTTGTGCCCTCCGCTCGCCACCGTGAGGAGGGCTCCCGTGCTTCGCGCACCCCGGCCTTTCAGGTGCCTGCCCCGATGACCACCCGCCGGTTCTTGGCCCGGCCGTCCGGGTCGTCGGAGCCGGTTGCGGGTCTCGTCCCCCTTGGCGTCCGTGTGCCCGTCGACCCGGATCTCCGAGCCGTCCTTCGCCTTCTCGGCGATCTCCCGGGCGACCCGCTTCAGCTCGGCCGCGGCGGCCGGCCTGATCTCGGCGCTGTCGAAGCCGAACAGCACGTCGGCCTTGCGGCTGAACGCGATCGTGTTCTCCCCTTCCAGCACGTCGCTCTTCCCGGCCACGTACGACGTGAGGTGGGCGGAGGGAATCTGGACCGAGGACACCCGCACGGACGGGATGCATTCCCGCCGCTCGTTGCAGGCGCGCGGCCGGCTGATGCAGGGCCGCCGGATGTACGGGCGTCTGATGTCCGCCCCGCCGGTCCGCCTTCCCGGCCGCGCGTCACCATCGGGGCCGGTACTCCAGCCGCGCCCCATCCAAGTGCAGGACCATGTCGTACGAGGCGCAGCCCACGATCACCCCCAATCGGAGCATGAGCTGGGATGACGCAGGCAGTGAATCCCCGGACAAATCGGCGGCCCTGGCAATGGCCCCCGACACCGCCCAGACACTGATGCCGGTGGCCATTTGTCACGACGGTAAAGCCGGGGTCGGCATCATGCCCGCCATTCCGCTACTCTCTCCTTCGAGAGATTTCACTAGGAATGTCGGCATTACGGACGCCCACGAGCAGAGGCGGAACAGCGTGATGATGCGAACGGTCCGTCGCGGCTCCTGGATCGTCCCTCAGGGTCGAAGCGTTCTCAGATGGTGAGACCGAGTAGCTGAAGGCCGTCGGCTGGGTGGCTGCGGTAGTGATCGGTGGCGGCGGCGATGTTGGTC
>NZ_JBFAOH010000048.1:0-44263 GCF_040675175.1 Nonomuraea sp. NPDC049649 | reverse complement strand
CCGAAGTGCTTGTGCGCCGACAGCTCGTGCAGGATGTCGGAGGCCGGGGTGATCGGGTAGGAGCCGAGGAACAGCGGCAGCTTCGACTGGACGCTGGCGGCGATCAGGCCGTAGGCCAGGGCCTGGTTGCCGGAGATGTTGCGATACACCCCCGGCGCCAGCCGGGCGGGCTTGACCTCGTAGGAGACGGAGAAGGATTCGGTGGTCTCGCCGTAGTTCCAGCCCGCCTGGAAGGCGGCGATGTTGGCCTTGGCGATCTCCGGCTTCCGGGCGAACTTGGTCTCCAGGAAGCTGATGGTCTGCTCGGTCGGGCGGTGGTAGAGCCAGGACAGCAGGCCGAGCGCGAACATGTTCTTGGCGCGTTCGGCGTCCTTCTTGCTGATGTCGAAGTCTTCCAGCGCCTTGACGGTCAGCGAGGTCAGCGGGACGGCGTGCACCCGCCACTCGGCGAGCGAGCCGTCTTCCAGGGGGTTGGTGGTGTAGCCGACCTTGGCCAGGTTGCGCTTGGTGAACTCGTCGGTGTTGGCGATGATGTCGGCGCCGCGGGGCAGGTCGCCGAGGTTGGCCTTGAGCGCGGCGGGGTTCATCGCGACCAGGACGTTGGGGGCGTCGCCGGGGGTGAGGATGTCGTGGTCGGCGAAGTGCAGCTGGAAGCTGGACACGCCGGGCAGGGTGCCGGCCGGTGCGCGGATCTCGGCGGGGAAGTTGGGCAGGGTGGACAGGTCGTTGCCGAACTCGGCGGTGCCGGCGGTGAACCGGTCACCGGTCAGTTGCATGCCGTCGCCGGAGTCACCGGCGAACCGGATGATCACGCGATCGAGTTGCTGAACCTGCTTGCTCACAGCTCGGTCCTCCTCGACGCGCCTGTGCGCGTTCGCTTCTGGCGCGTACTCATTTTCATGCTAGATCCTCGGGACGTCGCGCGTTTGCACACCGCCCATAGCGGGTAAACGCGGTGGGATTCAGGAAACGGAGGCGACAGAAGGGCGACACAGCCCTGCTGCAAGCCTGCAGAGATCCACATGCAGGCGCGCGAAGAGGACAGTTCGGGTCACGAGCGCCAACTATACGTCCCCCTGCCGCGTCTGCTACGTCAGGGGCTGCTTTCGCGCGGGCGCGCTCCCCGACTTGTACAGGTCTCCTGCCTTCATCCCACCTGACCCGTACAACTCTGGAACAGTAACGAAGGTGTAACCCTTCCCGGCGAGCCGCTCCAGGATGTCCGGGACGGCGGCGACGGTCGCGCGCTGGGTGTCGTGCAGGCGCACGATCGCGCCCGGATGGGCGCGCTCCACCACCCGGTCGGCGATCGCGGCGCTGTCCCTGTCGCGCCAGTCGGCGGGGTCCACGTCGCTGTCCACGAGGGCGAGCCCCTGGGCGCGGGCGACGTTGCGCACCTCGGTGCTGACCGAGCCGTAGGGGGCGCGGGCGAGCGTCGGACGCGCGCCCGTCGCCGCGACCACGACCTCCTCGGTGCGGGTGAACGCGTGAGCGATCTTGCTGGAGGGCAGCCGGGCCAGGTCGCGGTGCTGGTACGAGTGGTTGCCGATGAGGTGGCCCTCGGCGGCCATCCGGCGCAGCAGCTCGGGCTCGCCGACCGCGCTGCTGCCCATGACGAAGAACGTGGCGCGGGCGTCGGCCTCGCGCAGCGCGTCGAGGAGCTTGCCCGTCTCGGGGCCCGGCCCGTCCTCGAAGGTGAGCGCGACGCACTTGGTCTTCGCGCAGTCGACGGTGCCCGCGCGGTTGCTGATGGCGGCCGGGGCGGGGGAGGGGGCCGTCTCGGGGCGCTTGACCGCGACCCGCTGCCCGTGGCGGCGGACGTCCCGCTGGGCGCGCCGCCCGGTCTCCGACAGCAGCGGCGACGCCTGGTCCGCGGGTATGGCCACGGCCAGCCTGCCGAGCGAGCAGGGCGCGATCTCGCAGTCGTCGAACTCCACCACCAGGTCGCCCGAGGCGTTGAAGGCCATCGAGTCGAACCGGGCGCGCCCCGGCATCACCTGCTCGCGGTCCACCACCGGCCCGCGGTTCTCGAGCCCGGCCCTGACCAGGCGGGCCACCTCGTCCAGCGCGCCGTCGCCGTTCAGCAGGTCGATCGAGTCAAGGGCCCTGCGGGTGCTCGTGTCGTACCAGAAGGTCGTGGTGGCGTGGTCACGGCCGGCCGTCAGGGAGCGGCCGGCCCGCAGCCGGACGCCCACGACGTCGCCGGCGGCGACGAGTTCCCAGTCGACGTTCAGCTCGGCGCCGGGCACGCCGCGGGCGTTCTCCCGGAACGCGCGCAGCCGCCGCTCGGCGTCCCCGCGGAGCTTCTTGTTGAGCGCGGTCGCGCCGCTCAGTTCGGGGTAGTTGATGCGGACGCGCCGGGTCAGGTCGTCGCCGCCGCTCAGCGTCCGGGGGGCCAGGCCGGAGATGTTCGCGGGGTCGACGAATTCGATCCTGGTGGGGTCGGCGGGGAGCCGGGTGTCCTGCTGGGGCGCGGCAGCGGCGAGACCGCAGCCGGAGGTGGCCAGGGCCAGCAGGGCGATTCCTCCCAAAGATCGAACTTTGAACATGCGTATGAGGATATGTCGCGGATCTTATGATTTGCCGGGATTTGGGGGTATAGGGCGTTAGGTTTTGCTGGGTTACCATCGCGGGCATGGACGGCTACTACGGGTCCTACCTGCTGGTCGCGGCGCTGCTCGCGATCGGCGTCGCCATCGTGGCCGGAGCGCTCCTCGTCAACCGCGCGCTGCGCCCGTCCAGGCCCACGCCCGAGAAGCTGACCAGCTACGAGTGCGGCCTCGACCCCGTCGGCGAGGGCTGGGCCCAGTCCCAGGTCCGCTACTACGTCTTCACCTACCTCTACGTGATCTTCGCCGTCGACGCGGTCTTCCTCTTCCCGTGGGCCACCGTCTTCGCCGCGCCCGGCTACGGCGTCACCACGCTGGTCGAGATGTTCGTCTTCCTCGGCGTCATCGCCCTGGGCATCCTCTACGCCTGGCGCAAGCGCGTCCTGACCTGGACGTAGCTCTCGACCCTGATCCGCGCAACAATGGGTCACATGGCAGCGACGGATCTCCCGATGCCCACGGTGGGGCCGGTCTCGCGGCTCGCGCCCAAACCCATGCGGTTCGTGCTCAACTGGGGGCGGCGCTACTCGCTCTGGGTGTTCAACTTCGGGCTGGCCTGCTGCGCGAT
Organism: Nonomuraea sp. NPDC049649; assembly: GCF_040675175.1. NCBI lineage: Bacteria > Bacillati > Actinomycetota > Actinomycetes > Streptosporangiales > Streptosporangiaceae > Nonomuraea > Nonomuraea sp. NPDC049649. The sequence continues at coordinate 41,086 of NZ_JBFAOH010000048.1, read as the reverse complement.
CGAGTTCATCGCCACCTCGATGAGCCGCCACGACTTCATCCGGTTCGGCGTCATCCCGTTCGCCAACGGGCCGCGCCAGGCCGACCTCATGATCGTCTCCGGTACGGTCACCGACAAGATGGCCCCGGCCGTCAAGCGCCTCTACGAGCAGATGCCCGACCCGAAGTACGTCATCTCCTTCGGCGCCTGCTCCAACAGCGGCGGCCCCTACTGGGACTCCTACTGCGTCACCAACGGCGTCGACCAGATCGTGCCCGTCGACGTCTACGTGCCCGGCTGCCCGCCCCGCCCCGAGGCGCTGCTCCACGGCATCATGAAGCTGCAGGAGAAGATCGCCGCGGAGAACCTCGGCGACCGCTACGCCGGGGAGGGCTCGTGACCGCCTTCGCCGCCGGTCCGCTGGAAGGCCGCGCGGAGGTCACCGACTCCTACGGCGACACCGTCGTCGACGTCGCCCCCGGCGACTGGATCGAGCTGCTCACCCACGTCCGCGACGCCCTGGGCTACGCCTTCTTCGACTGGCTGACCGGCGTCGACGAGCCGCCGGACGCCTTCCACGTGGTCGCCCACGTCTACAACCCCGACACCCGCTCACGGCTGCTGCTGCGCACCGCCGTGCCGCGCGACGACCCGCGCCTGCCCACCGCCGTCGGCGTCTACCGGGGCGCCGACTGGCACGAGCGCGAAACGTACGAGATGTTCGGGGTGATCTTCGAAGGCCACCCCAACCTGGTGCCGCTGCTGCTGCCCGACGGGTTCGAGGGCCACCCGCTCCGCAAGGACTTCATCCTGGCCGCCCGGGTCGCCAAGCAGTGGCCGGGCGCCAAGGAACCCGGCGAGTCCGGCCACGGCGCGCCGAGCCGCCGCAAGACGCTGCCGCCGGGCGTGCCGGCCGACTGGGGGTCACCCGATGCTTGACGTGGTGCTGCACTTCGCCGTGATCCTGTTCATCTTCCTCGCCCTGCCGCTGATCGTGGGGCAGACCGAACACAAGGTCATGGCCCACATGCAGTCCCGTCTCGGGCCCATGTACGCCGGCGGATTCCACGGCTGGGCGCAACTCATCGCCGACGGCGTCAAGTTCATGCAGAAGGAGGACGTGGTCCCGGCCGCCGCCGACCGGCGCGTCTTCATGCTCGCCCCCGGGGTGGCGCTGGTGCCCTACCTGGTGGTGCTGATCGCCCTGCCGATCGACGACGGGTTCGTCGGCGTCGACCTCGACCTCGGGCTGTTCTTCGTGCTCGCCGTCATGGGCGTCGGCGTGCTCGGCGCGATCATGGCCGGGTGGGCGTCGGCCAACAAGTACTCGCTGCTCGGCGGCATGCGGGCGGCCGCCCAGCTCGTCGCGTACGAGCTGCCGCTGGTGCTGGCCGCCTCCTCCGTCGCGATGGCGGCCGGCACGCTGTCGCTGCCCGGCATCGTCGAGGCGTGGCAGTGGTGGTGGCTGCCGTGGCAGGCCATCGGCGGCGTGGTGTTCTTCGTCGCCGGGCTGGCCGAGCTGCGCCGGCCGCCGTTCGACATGCCGATCGCCGAGTCCGAGATCATCATGGGCCCGATGACCGAGTACACCGGCATCCGCTTCGCGCTCTTCATGCTCGCGGAGTACGCCGGGATCGTCGTGCTGTCGTTCCTGACCAGCGTGCTCTTCCTCGGCGGCTGGCAGGGGCCGCTGCTGCCCGGCTGGCTGTGGACGCTGGTCAAGGTGTTCGCGCTGGCGTTCGTGGTCATCTGGCTGCGCGTCACCTTCCCGCGCTTCCGCGAGGACCAGCTGCAGAAGCTCGCCTGGGCCGTCCTGGTGCCTCTGGCACTCGTCCAGCTCGCCATCACCGGCGTCGTCCGCGTCGCGATCTGAAACCTGCCCTGGAAGCTCTTCTAGGTGAAACTCCCGGCCGTCTCCGTTCGTCTTACCGTTAGGGGGCCTTTGAGGGGGTTTCGATGACCTTGCGCTTGTCCCCGGTCGGTCCGGCGGTGAGCGGCGGCCCGGTGCCGGAGACGGTCCTGACCTGGGACGGCCCCGACCTGGTGGCCACCACCCGCGATGACTCCGTACGGGTGCGGCCCGTCGCGCTCTACCAGTACCTCTATCACCGGCACCTGGAGTCGGGCGCACAGCAGTGGGCCGGGCTGGCCGCGCTCGACTGCGACGGCCTGGTCATGCTCGACCTGCCCGGCGCCTGGGACACGGAGCAGGTCGCGAGCTTCGGCGGTGCGGCCGGGGTCCCGGTCGGCGGCAGCCGGTTCGAGACCTCCGATCGGGTGCGCGCCCGGCTGTCCGGCCGTGCCCCCGGGTGGCGGCGGATGTTCGGCCTGCCCCCGGCGAAACCGGCGCGGTGGCGGAGGCCGCTGATCTACGCGACCGGGGTGGCAGGGCTGGCGCTGATGGTCTACCTGATCTCGGTCGGCGCCTGGGCGGCCTGGCGCGGGCTGTCGGTGCTCGGCCGGGTGCTCATCGAGCTGGTCGAGGTGAAGTGGCTGGCCGTCGCGTTCAGCCCGCTGCTGCTGGTGTTCCGCCCGCTCGCGGCCCGCTGGCGCCGGTACGAGGCGAGCAAGGGCATGCGCGCAGGCCCGCCGGACGGCCCCAACCTGGTGATCGAGCGCGACAAGGAACTGGCGATCCAGAGCAGCGGGGAGAAGCTCGCCATGCGGATCGGCCAGGCTCCGGGGCGGGTCTCCGGGCTGCTCGCGTACCAGTACGAGGACCGGTCCGGCCTGTTCCTGCTGAACCAGTCCGGCCGCGCCCTGCACCACATCCCCGGGCCGTGGGCCTCTGACGACCTGAACCGCCTCGCCTCCAGCAACGGTCTCAGCCTGGCGGTTCTCCGGCTCAGCCGCGAGGAGTACCTGAATCTGCTCCGGACGTGCGACCGCGGCTCCCCGTAGATTCCTGTTGCGCCTCGCGTGGCCGCGGTGCTGGGGTGGCGGCATGGATCGTGACGAGGTGCTGGCCGCGTTCGACCGCGAGCTGAGGCGGGGCGCGCGGCCTGTCGGCCCGGGGGATCGGGTCGAACGCGCGGGCCGGGTGATCCGCTACCTCGGCGACGGCTGGGACTGCGTCATCTGGTCGGGTTTCGACAGCGCTGTGGCCGACGCGGAGATCGCCGCTCAGGTCTCGTACTTCACCTCGCTGGGGCGCGGGTTCGAGTGGAAGCTCTACGGCTACGACCAGCCGCCGGATCTGCCGTCCCGGCTGCTGAAGGCCGGGTTCGTCCCCGGCGAGGAAGAGACGCTGATGGTGGCCGAGATCGCCGAGTTGGACACGGAGGTCCCGCCTCCCGACGGGGTCCGTCTCCACCAGGTCGCCACCGACGCGGACGTGGATCTCATGATGGCCGTCCACGACCAGGCATTCGGTGTCTCCTCCGACCTGGCGCCCGCTCTCCGGGCCCAGCTCGCCCAGGGCAGCCTGGTGGCCTTTGTGGCGATGGCCGGGGATGAACCGGTCAGCGCCGCCCGGATGGAGCTTTATCCAGGTACGGGCTTCGCGGGCCTCTGGAGTGGCGGCACCGTCCCGGGCTGGCGCGGCCGTGGCCTCTACCGGGCACTGGTCGCCCGCCGCGCCCGCCACTCCCCAGATGACGAACGCCATGTCCTCCAGCGTCACGATCCGCTGGCTCATGACCCGCGGCCTGCGCGCCTCTCTGGAGAAGGCCGAGACACCCGTGATCCTCGACCTGTGCGGTGTCGGCGGGATCAAGGCAGGTGAGATCCACTGGGACGACCTGCAGTTCGAACGCGGCTACCGGGCGTTCAAGGCCACCATGCAGGGCGCCCGCGCGGCCGAACTGCTCGCCACCGCCCTGTTCGCCAAGCCGGTGCGGGAGGCGATCCCGCCGATGGTCGAGCTGATCGACCACCCTCCGGCGGCCCCGCTCTCCGCGTACGTCCGGGGCAGGCCGGTCACCCTCACCGCGGACCGCCGTCTCGACGAGGCCGTCCGCGCCCTGGCGGGCCGGTTTTAGGGCGCGCTGTCGCCGGGTGGCGTGACCAGGCGGTAGCCGACGCTCCGCACGGTCTGGATGAGCTTGTCGTCGTGGTCGCCGAGCCGGCGGCGCAGCCGTTTGACGTGGACGGCCAGGGTGTTGGTGGTGCCGCTGGTGAGCTGGTCGCTCTGCCAGACGTGGCGCATGATCTGCCGGCGCGTCACGGTCTTGTCGGCATGGCGCATGAGGAAGGCCAGCAGCTGGAACTCGCGCAGCGGGAGATGGGTCAGCTTTCCCCGGCAGTGGACCTGGTAGGCGTCGAGGTCGATCTGCACGTACCCGACGGTGAGGACGTTGCGGTCCGGGCCCGCGGCGGGCTGGACGGCGCCGACGATGGGCAGCAGCTCATGGGCGCGGTAGGGACGCGCGACGCAGGCCGTGGCGCCCGCCTTCAGGGCTTGGACCGCCTGCTCGGCGTCGGCGTCCCCGACGCCGAGCAGCACCGGGAGGTCGCGGTCGGCCCGGATGGCCGTGATGAGGTCCACCGCGCCCAGGACCGGCAGGCCGGCGCTGATCAGGACGGCGTTCGGGCTGAGCGCTCCCACCTGGAGGAGGGCCCGCGCGCCGTCGGCGACGCCGGCGACCCTGATGCCCTCCAGTTCCAGGGCGTCGGCGAGATCCTTGACCTGGGCCTCGTCCGGGTCGGCCACCAGCAGCAGGGGCATGTGCCGGGTGTCCCCCTCAACACCGGGTGCCGTCCGCGGCTGGATCACCCGTGTCCTCCTCTCCGAGTCGGTCAGCCGAAGCGGCCGGTGATGTAGTCCTCCGTGGCCTTGTTGCTCGGGTTGGTGAACATGCGGGAGGTCTCGTCCATCTCGACCACCTTGCCGGGCTGGCCCTGCGCGGCGAGGTTGAAGAACGCGGTCCGGTCGCTGACCCGGGCGGCCTGCTGCATGTTGTGGGTGACGATGACGATGGTGTAGTCGTTCTTGAGCTTCGCCATCAGGTCCTCGATGGCCAGCGTGGAGATCGGGTCGAGCGCCGAGCACGGCTCGTCCATGAGCAGCACCTGCGGCCTGACCGCGATGGCGCGGGCGATGCAGAGCCGCTGCTGCTGACCGCCGGACAGGCCCGCGCCGGGCTTGCTGAGGCGGTCCTTGACCTCGTTCCAGAGGTTGGCGCCCTTGAGCGACTCCTCCACGATCCCGTCGAGCTCCGACTTGGAGACGCGCCCGTTGAGCCGGAGCCCCGCCGCCACGTTCTCGTAGATCGACATGGTGGGGAACGGGTTGGGGCGCTGGAAGACCATGCCGATCTGGCGGCGCACCGAGACCGGCTCGACGCCCGGACCGTACAGGTCCTCGCCGTCGAGCAGGACCTTGCCCTCCACCCGGGCGCCCGGGATCACCTCGTGCATGCGGTTGAGCGTGCGCAGGAAGGTGGACTTGCCGCACCCGGACGGGCCGATGAACGCGGTGATCGAACGGGGCTCGATGGTCATCGACACGTCCTCGATCGCCTTGTGCGACCCGTAGTACGCGTCCAGCCCTGAGACCTGGATCTGCTTTGACATTGCGGAGACAACCCCCTAACGGCCCTTGGCGGGCGCACGCCACCAGGCGATCAGGCGCGCCGCCAGGTTGAGCAGCATGACGATCAGGATGAGTGTGAGCGCCCCGGTCCAGGCCCGGTCGATGGCGGTGTCGTTGGGACGGCCCGCCTGGTCGAAGACGTACAGGGGAAGGCCCATCTGCGGTCCGCTGAACGGATTGTTGTTGATGGAGTCAGTGAAGAACACGGTCAGCAGCAGCGGCGCCGTCTCGCCGGCGACCCGGGCGATGGCCAGCATGACGCCGGTGACGATGCCGGTGAACGCCGTCGGCAGGACGACCTTCACGATCGTCCGCCACTTGGGCACGCCCAGCGCGTACGAGGCCTCGCGCAGGTCGTTGGGCACCAGCCGCAGCATCTCCTCGGCCGATCTGACGACCGTCGGCATCATCAGCACCGACAGGGCCATCGCGCCAGCCCAGCCGCTGTAGGGCATGCCCAGGACCAGGATCCAGAACGCGAGGACGAACAGCCCCGCGACCACCGAGGGGACGCCGGTCATGACGTCCACGAAGAAGCTGATGGCCCGGCTCAACCGGCCCCCGCTCCCGTACTCCACCAGATAGATGGCGGTGAACAGGCCGATCGGGACGGAGATGAGCGAGGCCAGCAGGACCTGCTCCAGGGTGCCGATGATGGCGTGGTAGGCGCCGCCGCCGGCGTCGCGCGCGCCGATGCCCCGCATGGAGTGCGTGAGGAACTCCAGGTCGAAGCGGGCCATGCCGTTGGAGATCACCAGCCACAGCACCGACACGAGCGGCACCACCGCCAGTGCGAACGCCAAATAGACCAGCCCCCGCACGAGGTGGTCCTTGATGCGGCGGCCGGTCGAGACGCGCTGGATCGCAGTTGATCTCACGGCTTCTTGCTGAAGGGTCATGAGTCGGCCCCCGAGAACTCCTTGCGCCGGTTGATGATCATGCGAGCGGCCATGTTGACCAGCAGAGTGATCACGAACAGCACCAGGCCCGACGCGATCAGCGCGCCGCGGCCGATCGGCGTGGCCTCGCCGAAGCCGTTGGCGATGTTCGCCGCGATGCTGTTGCCGTGCGGGGTGAGGATCCGGAAGGTGATGTCGAACGTCGCCGGGAAGATCAGCGCGACGGCGATCGTCTCACCCATCGCCCGGCCGAGACCGAGCATCGCGGCGCTGATGACGCCTGGCCGGCCGAACGGCAGCACCGCCATCCGGATCACCTCCCAGCGGGTGGCGCCCAGCGCCAGCGCCGCCTCCTCGTTCGTCTTCGGGACCTGCAGGAAGATCTCCCGCGCGATGGCCGCGATGATCGGCAGAATCATGATCGCCAGTACGACGCCGCCCGCGAGCATGGTCTTGCCGCCGATCGCCCCCTCGCCGGCGAACAGCGGGAACCAGCCGAAGGTGTCGTTGAGCCACTGCGAGGGCTCCCGCAGCACCGGCACCAGGAAGGCCAGGCCCCACAGGCCGTAGACCACGCTGGGGACCGCGGCGAGCAGGTCGATCAGGTAGCCGAGCGGCCCGGCCAGGCGCCGGGGGGCGTAGTGGGAGATGAACAGCGCCACGCCGACCGCGATCGGGGTCGCGATGAAGATCGCGATCATGGAGCTGAGTACGGTTCCGAACGCCAGGGCGCCGATGCCGAAGACCTGGCTGCCGTTCGGGTCCCAGATCAGGTCGGTGAAGAAGCTGCCCTTGTTCGCCTGCAGCGCGGGGATCGCCTCGGCGATGAGGAACACGGCGATCGCCGCCATGATCCCCAGCAGGGTGATGCCGGCCCCTGTGGAGACGTACCGGAAAAGCCCCTCACCATAGGTGCGCCGCGAGGCGGGCCGGCGCGTGGCCGGCCCGCCGCCGCGGGTCGTCGTCTCGGTTGCCATCATCCGCTAGGAGATGGCCTCGATGGCCGTGCGGACCTTGGTGAGCATCTCGCCGGACAGCGGCGCGTAGCCCAGGTCCTTCAGCGCGGCCTGGCCCTCGTCGCTGGCGGTGTAGGTGAGGAAGGACTTGACCAGCTCGACCTCCTCGGCGGGCAGGCCCTTCTCGCAGGTGATCTCGTACGTCACCAGCACGATCGGGTAGGCGCCCGGCGTCTTGGTGTTGTAGTCGATCGACAGCTTGAGGTCGTTGCCGGTGCCCTTGACCTCGGCGGTCTCGACCGTCTTGGCCGCGCTGTCCGCGGTCAGCTCGACGAACTCGCCCGAGCCGTTGGCCACCTTGGCCGTCTGCAGTCCGGAGTTCTCGGCGTACGACATCTCGACGTAGCTGATCGAGCCCTCGGTGTCCTTGACGGAGGAGGCGATGCCGTCGGAGCCCTTGGCACCCTGCCCCTTGGCGTCGGCCGGCCAGGCCTTGCCCGGCTCGTGCGGCCAGTCCGACTCGGCCGTGGCCTTGAGGAACTTGGTGAAGTTGTCGCTGGTGCCGGACTCGTCCGAGCGGTGGAACGCCTGGATCGGCGTGGAGGGCAGCTCGGCGTCGGGGTTGTCGGCCTTGATGGCCGCGTCGTCCCACGTGGTGATCTTGCTGTTGAAGATCCCGGCCAGCACCTTCGGCGTCAGCTGGAGGCCGTCGACGCCGGGCAGGTTGTAGACGACCGCGACAGGGCCGGTCACCATCGGGATGTTGATGGCCTTGCCGGTCTGGCAGCGGGCGTCGGCCTGCTCGGGCTCGCCCTTCTCCTCGTTCAGCGCCGAGTCGGAGCCGGCGAACGCGACCGTGCCCTGGATGAACGCCTGAATGCCCGCCCCGGAGCCGCTCGGCTGGTAGTTGATGCTGGCCTCGGGGTTCGCGACCTGGAAGCCCTTCTTCCACTCGTCGATGGCGTTGGCCTGAGCAGAGGAGCCCGCTGCGTTGATCGTGCCGCTCAGGCCGCCCGCGGCGGAGGCGCTGGCGGACGCCGTCCCGCTGCTGCCTGCGGGGGTGTTGTCGTCTGTGCCGCACGCGACGAGCGACAGCGCGCCGGCGACGGCCACGGCGGCGAGCCTGCCTGCATACTTCACGGTTGGGTTCCTCCCACTTGGTCCCTGCGTTGCTCAGGACGCTAGGAGGGCAAGGTGAAGCGACTCCCCAGCAAAGAGTGAACGGAAAGTGAATTGCGTGGTTCCTGATCGAGACCGCCGCCGCACATACCGATAACCGTGACAAAGCCGTTATGGAAATGGCTGTTCATCGACACAGACCGCAGGTCACGGCTTCGGGTGTTCACCCTCGTACGAAGGCTCAGTGAACGATGGCCAGCATCACGTCCGACGCCGACGGGCGGTCCTCGGGGTTCTTGGCCAGGCAGGCGCCCGCGACGCCGCGCAGCGACGGCGGCAGCGGCGAGAGGTCGGGGTGGAAGGTGAGCACCCGGTTGAAGATCGCCGGCACGGTGTCCTCCCCGAAGACGGGCCGGCCCGTGGCCGCGAACATCATCGTCACCGCCCAGCTGAACACGTCGGACGGCGGCCCCACCGGCGTGCCGGACAACTGCTCGGGAGACATGTACGAGGGAGTGCCGACCATGTGGCCCGAGGTCACCGTCGCCTGGTCGAGCGCCCGCGCGATGCCGAAGTCGATCACCCGGGGCCCGTCGTGGCCGATCAGCACGTTGCTCGGCTTGAAGTCGCGGTGGACGACCCCCGCCTTGTGGATGGCGGCCAGCGCCCCCGCCGTGGCCAGGGCCAGCCGGGTCAGGCCGTCTTCGTCGCGCGGCCCGTGCCGTCGCACCAACTGCTCCAGGGAGGGGCCTTCCACGTACTCGCTGACGATGTAGGCGAACTGGCCGGTGATGCTCACGTCGAGCACCCGGGCGGTGGAGAACGTGGCCACCCGCCGGGCCGCGTCGACCTCCCTGGCGAACCTGGCCCGCGCCGTCTCGTCGACCAGATCGTGCAGCACCTTGACGGCCACCCGCACGCCGTTGGGCGCCATCGCCAGGTAGACCGCGCCCTGGCCGCCGCGCCCCAGCGGCTGCAGCACCCGGTAGTGGCCGATCCACTCGGGCTCGCCGGGACGGCGGTGGGCCGACGGCGCGGTGGTGCGCTGGTGGATGTTGGGCGGCGGGTAGTGGTGGCTGCGCGGCCCCGGAGGCGGGGCCGTGACGGGCTGACCGCCGGAACGCGCCCTGGCCATCGCGGGCACCAGGATGGCGGAGTGGACCACGCCGCCGAACCAGCCCGCGACGAACAGCAGGGAGACGGTGGTGCCCCACGGCTCAGGAATGTCGTCGATCTGGTCGTAGGCTTCGAGTGTGACGACGAAGAGCACCACGTTGACCGTGTACAGGCACGCGGCGACCAGCTGAAAGGCGCTTCTCAGCCAGAAGGCCGCGAACCCGATCGTGAACGGCATCGCCAAGCCGCACGAAAGGAGGGAGAGGGCCGCCCAGGCGATGGAGGCGGCCCAGGCCCCGACACTCGGGCGGCTCGGGTGGTGCAACGACATGGCGAGAGACTACATCTGTGTACTGGCACATAACGGTCAGCTGACCTAGTTGTGGATAACTCCCCGTAGGCTGTGGATAGCTGTGGAAAACCTGGGGACAACGGGCTGGCGCATTCACGTGGAGGGCCAAGTGCGTCATGATGTTGAGCCATGGCGCGGATACCGGGCGTAGGGCTGGCGAAAGGGCTGACCGTCACCCTCCGCCGGATGCTGCGCAGGTCCGTGACCCAGCAGTACCCCGAGGTCCAGCCGGACCTGCCGCCCCGCAGCCGCGGCGTCATCGCCCTGGTCGAGGAGAACTGCACCTCGTGCATGCTCTGCGCGCGGGAGTGCCCCGACTGGTGCATCTACATCGACTCTCATAAGGAGACGATCCCGGCGCCCGAAGGCGGCCGGCCGCGCCAGCGGAACGTCCTCGACAGGTTCGCGATCGACTTCTCGCTCTGCATGTACTGCGGGATCTGCATCGAGGTGTGCCCGTTCGACGCGCTGTTCTGGTCGCCGGAGTTCGCGTACGCCGAGGGTGACATCCGGGACCTTCTCCACGAGAAGGACAGGCTGGCGACCTGGGTCCCCACGGTCCCGCCGCCACCGGCCCACGACCCCGGCGCCGACCTCCCCAAGGAACTCACGGCCACACCCCGCCGCCCCGCCGCCCGCCGTCCTGCTGGTACGGGGGTTGCTCGTACGGGGGAGTCCGGCGCCCGCGCCTCCCGCGCGGAAGAAGCCTCCCGAACGGAAGGCACTCCCCGAGAGACGACTCCGGACGCCGCAGCCCGAGCGGCGGGTCCTGCATCTGCGGCGGGTCCTGCGTCTGCGGCGGGTCCCGTATCTGCGGCGGGTGCCGCTTCTGCTGGAGGTGCGGCTCCTGAGTCGGCGGAGAGTACGAAGCGTCCCGCCTCGGCGGAGGGCACCACGGCGGAGAGCGCCTCCGGCGCGACAGGCACGCCGGAGGCGAAGGAATCCGCGCGAGCGGAGGAACCCGGACGGGCGGGGAGCCCTGCGGCGGAGGAGGGGCCTGCCGCGCAGGAGAGCGCATCCGCGTCGACGGAAACCCCCTCGGCAGGGGAAACTCCCGAGACTCCCCGGCAGCGACGCCCGCGCAGGCCCATAACCAACGTGCGCAGCATCCGCCCGCCCGGCTCGCTGCCGACACCGAGCAGTACCGAAGGCACGCCCTCCGAACCCCCCACTTCGGACCCGGGCGACACCTCGGGCGCGTCCACCGAGACGCCCTCGACGAGTGAAGGCCAGACGTCTCCTACAGGTGAGACGCCGAGCCAGGCGTCTGCTGGAGAGACGGTGGAACGGGAACCGTCCACGGACCAGACGTCCGGAGATGAGACGTCAGGCCGGTCATCGGCGGATGAGGCGTCTGGGCAGGCGTCATCCACAGGTGGGGAGTCTGGACAGGAGTTGTCCACAGGGGCGGCGGAAACGCGGCCCGAGAGCGGCTCGGGGGAGCAGACTTCAGGCGCGAGACCCCGAAGGCGGAGGATGGTCGATCCTCGCTCCATCCGTCCGCCGGGCGGGCTCGGCCCGGATGAACCCAGGGAGCCCGAGGAGGAGTAGTGACCGAGGCGGTGCCCTCCTACCTGTCACCCACCGGACAAGAGGTCGTCTTCTTGCTGCTGGGGGCGGTGGCAGTCGGTTCGGCGCTGCTCGTCGTCACGACCAAACAGCTCGTCCACGCCGCCCTGTGGCTGGTCGTCGCGTTCGGCGCGCTGGCGGGCTGCTACCTGGTGCTCACCGCCGAGTTCGTGGCATGGGTCCAGGTGCTCATCTACGTGGGTGCCGTGGTGGTGCTGCTGCTGTTCGGCATCATGCTCACCCGGGCCCCGGTCGGCCGCTCCGCCGACCTCGACAGCGGCAACCGGGTGGCAGCGGCCGTGGTGGCGCTGGCGACCGCGGGTGTCCTGGTGACGGTGGTGATCGACGGCTTCCGCACCGCCTACACCCCGCTGACCCCCGGCGCGGGCGCAGCGGGCGAGCTCGGCGCAAGCATCTTCAGCACCTGGGTCCTGCCGTTCGAAGCCCTGTCCGTACTCCTCCTCGCCGCCCTCATCGGCGCCATCGTCCTGTCCCGCACCGACATCAACGGCCCTCCCGCCCCCGAGAACGCCCCGAACACCGACAGCATCCCACCCCAGCCCACCGCCCAACCCGGCTCGGAGGCAGCCGGCGACGCACCTGCCGCCGACCTGCCCGGCTCCGGTGCCGGCCGTGACGCACCTGCCGCCGACCTGTCCGGCTCTGATGCTGGCAGTGACGCGCCTACTACCGATCCGCCCAGCTTGGGTGCGGGCCGCGACGCACCTGCCGCTGACCCGCCCGGAGTCGACGGTGACGGGCCTGCCGCAGACCTGGCTGCTGGGCGTGTCGGAGGGCTGTCCGGTCATGCCGACTCGGCGGATCTTTCTCGTACGGGCGACTCCAGCGGGCCACCAGCCGATCAGACCGGGGGTCATTAGTGCACATCGTCTATCCGGCGGTTGTTGCCGCGCTCCTGTTCTCCATCGGCGTCTACGGCGTGCTCGCCCGGCGCAACACGATCCTCGTGCTGATGTCGGTCGAGCTGATGCTCAACGCCGTCAACCTCAACCTTGTCGCCTTCGACGTGTGGCTGGGCGACCGGCTCCACAGCGGCCAGGTGCTGACGCTGTTCATCATCGTCATCGCCGCCGCCGAGGTGGGAGTCGGCCTGGCGATCGTCCTTGCCCTGTTCCGCAACCGTAAGACGATCGACGTCGACAGCCTGCGGGCCCTGGCGGAACCCCCCGGCGACCGCACAGCCGAAGACGACCGTACGGAAACCCGCCTACTCTCCGACCCCGTACCAGCCCTCGCCGGCGTCACCCCGGCCCGAAGCCCCGCACAAGTCAAAGCCCCAAGCCGAGGACCGTCAGGGGCGCCACACCCGGGCCCCGGTCAAGGAGTCGTTCAGGCAGCCCCTGACAGCGAACCCGGAAAGCCCAGCCCACCTGCCCAGGACGATCCCACCGGTAAGGACGACCCACCCGGATCGGCAGGTAGTCCGGGACATGAGCGCCCGTTGGGGGTGAACGAGCCCGGATCGGAGGGCGGTTCCGGGCGTGAGGGGTCGTCAGGGGTGGATGACCGGGCCGGATCGGGGAGTGCGGCCGGGGAGGATCTGCCGTCCGGACAGGGCAGTACGGATGGGGCGCCGGAGGGCGGGTCGGGGGCGGGGGATGGGCAGGCCGGTGAGGATGCCGGTTCCGTGAGGCGAGGGGGTACGTCGTGACGAGCTTCCCGCTGTTGGCCGTGCTGCTGCCGTTCGTGGGCGCGGCGGCGGGGTTGTTGCTGTCTCGGTGGCCGCGGGGGCGGGCGGCGGGGGGTGCGAATCGGCGGGCCGCGTGGATCGCGGTGGTTCCGACGGCTGGTGCCGCTGTGCTTGCCGGGTGGCTGGCTTGGGGGCAGGGGCTCGGGTTCCTGACAGGTGGGGCGCGGGCGGAGGCGGTGGGGGCGACCTACGGCACGATCGTCACCGGGAGTGTGCCGATCTCGCTCACCTTGCAGGCCGACGACCTCTCTGCTCTGCTCGGGGCGCTGGTCACGCTGGTGGCGCTGGCCGTGCAGGTCTACTCGATCGGGTATCTCAGGGACGATCCCCGGTATCCGTCCTACAGCGCGTTCGTCAGCCTGTTCACCGCGGCCATGCTGCTCGTGGCGTACGCGGGCGACCTCCTGGTCGTGTACGTGGGCTGGGAGATCATGGGCATCTGTTCGTACCTGCTGATCGGCCACTGGTGGGAGGACCTGGGCAACTCCCGGGCCGCGATCAAGGCGTTCCTGGTGACCCGGCTCGGCGATGTCGGCTTCCTGTTCGGCATCTTCGTGCTGGGCATCGGCGCGGGCAGTTTCCGAATCGCGGACGTGCTCGCGGCGGTGCCCGAGATGTCCTCCGGGACGCTGGTGGCCGCCACGCTGCTGCTGCTCGCGGGGGTGGCGGGGAAGAGTGCGCAGGTGCCGCTGCACACCTGGCTGCCCGACGCGATGGCGGGTCCCACGCCGATCAGCGCGTTGATCCACGCCGCCACCATGGTCGCCGCCGGCATCTTCATCGTGGCCCGGCTGTTCCCGGCCTTCGCCGCCGCCCGGCCGACGATGGACGTGCTCGCGGTCATGGCCGCGCTCGGCATGCTCGGGGCGGCTCTGGCCGCGCTCGCCCAGGACGATCTGAAACGGGTCCTGGCCTACTCGACGGTCAGTCAGCTCGCCTACATGGCGGGTGGGCTGGCCGCGGGCTCCGACACGGCCGCGATCTTCCACCTGGTCACGCACGGGGCGTTCAAGGCGCTGCTGTTCCTCTGCGCGGGCCTGGTGATCCATCACGTCGGGACCAACCTGATGAGCCAGATGGGCGGGCTCCGGCGGGCGCTGCCGGTCACGTTCGTGACGGCCACGATCGGGTTCGCCGCTCTCATGGGGCTGCCTCCCGCCAGCGGTTTCTTCAGCAAGGACGCGCTGCTGGTCGCCATGGAAGGGGCGCTCTCGGGAGGTCTCACGGACGCCGCCGCCCTGCTGCTGTACGGGTGCGCGCTGGCGACCGTCGCGGTCACCGGCGCGTACGCCACCCGGGCCTGGCTGCGGACGTTCTTCGGCCGAGGGCGTACGGTCGCGCTCCCCGAACCGGAGCCCGGGACCGCGCACGTGGTCGACACCCGCGAGGCGCCGCGCGTCATGCTGGTGCCGGTCATGCTCCTCGCGGTCCCGGCCCTGCTGCTGGGGTTCGCCGTCGAACCGCACCTCGACCTGCCGGTGGCCGCGATCAGCGTTGCTCTCGCGCTGCTCGGCGCCGGGGTGGTGTATGTGGCCTGGCGGGCCGATCCGGTGGCGGACCCGGCCCGGCTGCTCGGTGTGCTGCGGGTGCCGTGTGAGCGGGCGTTCTACGTCGACAGCCTCTACTCGGCGATCCTGGTCAGGCCGGTGATGGCGCTGGCCAGGGGTGTGCTGCGGGCCGACGACACGGCGGTGGACGGCGCGGTCCGGGGCTCGGGGCGGGTGGCGCGCGGGCTCTCCGGTCTGCTGCGCCTGGCCCAGAACGGCAACGTGCAGCTCTACCTGAGCGGACTGCTCGCCGGGGTTCTGCTGATCGCGGTCGGGGCGGTGGTGTTCACATGAGCGACCGTTCTCGCGGTGTGAGTGGCTGGGCTTCTGCGGTGATGAGGGCGGTGGTGGCGGCATGAGCGGCTGGCTTCCCGTTGCGATGATCGCGGCGCCGCTGCTGGGGGCGCTGGTGTTGCTGGTCGCGCCGGGTGTGGTGCGGCCGGTGCTTCGCGCGTACGGCATGGCGGTGTCCGGGGTGACGCTGGCGCTGGCCGTGGTGATGGTGGCCACGTTCGACTACGGGCAGGCGGGGCGGCCGCAGTTCACGGTGGACTGGGACTGGATTCCGGGGCTCGACCTCCGATTCCAGCTCGGTGTGGACGGGGTCTCGCTGCCGCTGGTGGCGCTGACGGCGCTGCTGACGTTCCTGTGCTTCGCGTACCTGGGATGGGGGCGTGGCGACGGGGCGGGACAGTTGTTCCACCCAAGGCCGGGCGGGGCGCGGGCGAGGGCGCTGGTGTTCACGCTGCTGGTGCTCGAAGTGGGCATGATCGGCACGTTCTTCGCGCTCGACCTGCTGCTGTTCTTCGTGTTCTTCGAGATCGTGCTCGTGCCGATGTACTTCCTGATCGCCATCTGGGGCGGCGAGGGGCGCAGGGCGGCGGCGATCAAGTTCATCCTGTACACGCTGCTCGGGTCGGTCGTGATGCTCATCGGGCTGCTGCTCATCTGGGCGCAGACGGGCACACTCGACATCGTCGCGCTGACGGAGGCGCACGGCGCGGGAATGAGCCGCGGGGTGCAGGTGGTGGCGTTCGTGGCGGTGGGGCTCGGGCTGGCCGTCAAGACGCCGATGTGGCCGCTGCACACCTGGCTGCCCGACGCTCATACCGAGGCGCCCACGGTCGGCTCCGTCCTGCTGGCCGGGGTGCTGCTGAAGATGGGCACGTACGGTTTCGCCCGCATCGCGATCCCGGTCCTGCCCGAGGGGGCGGTGGCCGTCGCGCCCTGGCTGGGGGCGCTGGGCGTGGTCGGCATCATCTACGGCGCCCTGGCCTGCCTGGCGCAGCGCGACCTGAAACGGATGATCGCCTACTCGTCGATCGGCCACATGGGGTTCGTGCTGCTGGGGTTCGCCACCCTGTCGACCGCGGGCATCAACGGCGCCCTGTTCGCGAACGTCGCCCACGGGCTGATCACCGGCCTGCTCTTCTTCCTGGTCGGGGCGATCAAGGACCGCTACCACACGGCCGACATCCCCTCGCTGGGCGGCGGCATGCTGGCCCGGCTCCCGCATCTGGGCGCCGTGCTGACCTTCGCCGCCATCGCGTCGCTGGGGCTGCCGGGGCTGGCCGGGTTCTGGGGGGAGATGCTGGCGCTGTTCGGCGCCTTCCAGCCCGCTGAGGTGCTGCCGCTCGGGCTGTTCCGCACGTTCATGGTCATCGGCGGTCTCGGCGCGGTCCTGACGGCCGCGTACTTCCTGGTCATGCTCTCCCGCGTCACCCACGGCACCCCCGCCACTCTGCAGGTCGCGGAGGCGAGTGTCACCGGCCGGTCGACCGCCACGCTCCCCGGCGAGCATCCGGTCGATCCGCTGCCGGAAGAACCCCCGGACATCCGGCCGTACGAGATGGTCGCCTGGGTGCCGCTGATCGTGCTCATCCTGCTGTTCGGGCTCTGGCCCAAGCTGCTGCTCTCCCTCACCACACCGGCCGTGCAGACCCTGCTGGGAGCCCTGTCATGATCCAGCAGATCGACTACTTCGCGATCGCGGCCCCGCTGACCCTCGCCCTGGTCGCCGGGCTGGTGCTGCTGCTCGACGCCTTCCTGCCCGCCGGGCCGAGGGTGAGGGCCGGGCTCGGGGTGGTCACGCTGGCGGGGGTCCTGGTGGCGCTGGGGTTCGTGGTGGCGCAGGCGTTCGCGGGCCGCACGCTGGAGACGTTCTGCGTGCCTGCGGGGCTCGGGGGCGGCGATCCGGGGCTCTGCTCGTTCGTGGTGGACCGGTTCACGCTGGTGCTCGCCGGGCTGGTGCTGGCGGCGGCCGTGGTGGTCGTGCTGATGTCGATGGCCGAGCTGGCGGGCGGCGGCATCCCGGTCGGGGAGTGGTACTTCCTGCTGCTCTGCATGCTGGTGGGCGCGGTGACGCTGCCTGCCGCCCGTGACCTGATCATGCTGGTGGTGGCGCTGGAGCTGGTCTCGCTCCCGGTCTTCGCGCTGACCGCGCTGAAGCGGTACGACGGCCGCGCCTCGGAGGCGGCGGTCAAGCTGTTCCTCGTGTCGGTGGTCTCGACGGCGGTCATGCTGTTCGGGGTGTCGCTGCTGTACGGGGTCGGCGGCACGGTGTTCCTGTCCCCGCTGGCGGCGGTGCTCGGCGGTGAGGCCCCGGCGCCGGGGTGGCCGGAGGGCGCGGAGTCGTTCATGGCGGCGGAGCACGGGCTGCCCGGGGTGGTGACGGTGGGGATCGTCCTCGTCGTGGCGGGCTTCGCCTTCAAGATCGCGGCGGTGCCGTTCCACTCCTGGGCCGCGGACGTCTACCACGGCGCGCCCATCCCGGTGGCGGCGCTGCTCTCGGTGATCTCCAAGGCGGCCGGGTTCGCGGGGCTCATCCTCGTGCTGGTGGCGGCGCTGCCCGGGCAGGAGGCGTCCTGGGCGCCGATCGTCGCCGTCGTCTCGGCCCTCACCATGACGGCGGGGAACCTGCTGGCGATGCGGCAGTCCTCGGCCGTACGCCTGCTGGCCTGGTCGTCGGTGGCGCAGTCGGGCTACATCCTGGCGCCGCTCGCCGTGGCGCTGCACACCCCGGGGCAGGGCTGGATGACGAGCGCGGTCGGGGCGTCCGTGGCCTACCTGGTCATCTACACGGCGATGAACCTGGGCGCGTTCGCGGTGGTCATGCTCGTCGCGCGGACCGCCGTACGGAACGAGCTCGCCGACTACCGGGGCCTGGTGTTCCGGCGGCCGGCGGCGGGGCTGGCGCTGGCGTTCTGCCTGATCTGCCTGGCGGGGCTGCCGCCGGGGCTGGCGGGGCTGTTCGCCAAGGTGGTGGTGTTCCGGGAGATCGTCGACGGCGGGGCGGGCTGGCTGGCCGTGGTCATGGCGGTCAACACGGTGATCGGGCTCTACTACTACGTGGTCTGGGCGGCCCGGCTGTTCGTGCCCGAGCCGGCGCCGGTCGCGCGGCGGGCGTTCCCCGCGGCGTGGGCGGCGGCGGGCGTGGCGGTGGCGGCCGCGGTGCTGTTCTCGGTCGCGCCCCAGCTGGTGCTGGATCTGTCCCTCCTGTCCGGCTGATCCCGGACGCGCCTGCCCGGGGAACGTTGGGGTGGGTGGTGGTCGTTGTACGGGGTGCACCCGGTCCACGAAAGGGGGGAACCTTGCACCACAACGGTCTGCGCACCGCGCTCCTGCTCGGGGGCCTGTCCGCGTCGATCATCGCCGTGGGCTGGTGGTTGGGTGGCGGCACCGGTCTGCAGATCGCGTTCGTGCTCGCCCTCGTGACGAACGGCTTCGCCTACTTCTTCTCCGACCGCATCGCGCTGTCGGCGATGCGGGCGCGGCCGGTCAGCGAGGTCGAGCAGCCCACGCTCTACCGGATCGTCCGCGAGCTCTCCACGGAGGCTCGCCAGCCGATGCCCCGCCTGTACATCTCGCCCACCGTCCAGCCCAACGCGTTCGCCACCGGCCGCAGCCCCCGCCAGGCCGCCGTCTGCGTCACGTACGGGCTGACCCAGCTCCTGAACGAGCGCGAGCTGCGCGGCGTCATCGGGCACGAGCTGTCCCACGTCTACAACCGCGACATCCTCATCTCCTCGGTGGCGGCGGCGCTCGCCACGATGATCACCTGGCTCAGCTATGTGGCCGTGTTCTTCGGCGGGTCCGACGACGACGAGGGTCCAGGTTTCCTGGGGGCGCTGCTCATGATGCTGCTCGGCCCGGTCGCGGCCGGCGTCATCCAGATGGCGATCTCCCGCACCCGCGAATACCAGGCGGACGAGTCCGGGGCCAGGCTGACCGGTGACCCGCTGGCCCTCGCCTCCGCCCTGCGGAAGATCGAGATGGGCGCGCGGAGGCTGCCGCTGCCGGAGAACAGCCGCCTCACCTCCGCCTCCCACATGATGATCGCCAACCCGTTCAGCGGGGCCGGTCTCGGCCGGCTGTTCTCCACGCACCCGCCCACCTCCGAGCGGGTGGCCAGGCTGGAGAGGATGGCCGGCTACCGGCGCTGACATGGCCCGATCCTTACGCCTGACCGAGGCCGAGCGGAGGGTGTGGAACGCCTTCCCGACCGGCAGACCGGTGGAGTTCGGTAACCACCAACCGGTCCCGACCCGTACACCCGGGGCCAACGCGCCGAAGGACGGCGACACGTGGGGGCCCGAGCGCACAGTCCGGGCGGAAGTGATCGCGAAGCTGCTGCTCGGCGCCCGCGGGGCGGGCGCCGGCGCGGTCCCGGCGGTGCGGATCAGCGGCGCCAGGATCACCGGCTCCCTGGAGATTCTGGGCGGTACGGTCGAGCACGAGCTGGTGCTCAGCGGGTGCCACCTGGAAGGCCCGGTCCGGCTCACCGACTCCCGGACGCGGACCGTACGGGTGACCGACTGCCGGATGCCCTCGTTCGGCGGGGTCGGCATGCGGGTCGAGGGGCACCTGAGCCTGTCGGGCTCGCACATCACCGGGCCGGTGAAGGTGATGCGCGCCCAGTTCGCGACCGGGGTGTGGATGGCCGGCACGATCATGGAGCACCCGCACGACGAGGAGCCGGCGCTGCAGGCCACCGGCATGATCGTCGACTCGGTCGCCTTCCTCGGCAACGCCCGCGTCACCGGCATGGTGCGGCTGGCCGGCGCCCGGCTGAACGGCGGGCTCTCCCTGGCGGGCACGGAGATCCGCAACCCGGGCAGGATCGCGCTCGACGCCGAGGGCATGGTGGTCGAGGACGCGATGCGGTGCACCGACGGCTTCCTGGCGCTGGGCTGCGTGCGGCTGCGCGGGTCGCGGGTGAACGGCCTGCTCGCGATCAGGGGCGTCATCCGCAGCCCCGACACCCCGTACGCGCTGCACGCCAGCCACCTGGAGGCCCGCGAGCTCTACCTCAAACCGGACGAGCCGATCGACGGCGTGGTGACGCTGGCCCACTCGACCGTCGGCACGCTGCAGGACTCGCCCGAGACCTGGCCGGAGAAGCTGCGCCTGAACGGCCTCACGTACGAGCGGCTGCGCGGCAGCGGCGTCACCCGGCGGATCGACTGGGTGAGCCGCGACCCGGAAGGGTTCCGGCCGCAGCCGTACGAGCAGCTCGCGGCGTGGTACCGGCGCGACGGCAACGAGGCGCTGGCCCGCCGCGCCCAGCTCGCCAAGCTGCGCAGCCGCCGGCAGACGGAGGGGCCGGGCGGGCGGCTGTGGGGCCGGCTGCTGGACGTCACCGTCGGATACGGGTACCGCCCCTGGCTGGCGGCCGTCTGGTTCGGGATCCTGCTGCTGATCGGCACCGTCGTGTTCGGGCTGAACCCGCCCCGGCCGCTCAAACCGGACGAGGCCCCCGGCTTCGACCCGTTCGCCTACACCTTCGACCTGCTGCTGCCCTGGTCGACGTTCGGGCAGCGGGACATGTTCGATCCGGCGGGCTGGACGCAGGCGCTCGCCTACGGGCTGATCGTGTCGGGGTGGATCCTGGCCACGGCGCTGATCGCGGGCGCTACGCGGGTGCTCCGCCCGACGTGATCGTCCGCAGGATCGCCGCCATGTCGGCCGGGAAGACCACCTCGCCGGTCGCCTCCAGCTCCTCGGCGCTCCACCAGCGGTGCCCGATCGTGGTGTCCTTCTCGATCTGCTCCATGTGGTCGAACGACACCTCGGCCCGCCCGACGCGCACCGCGAAGAACGTCTGATCCTGGACGATCGCGTACCGGTCGAAGCAGAACTCGACCGTGCCGCTGCCGTGAGGCCCGGTGAACGCCGACGCCGGCGCCCGGATGCCGGCCTCCTCGAACAGCTCGCGCGCCGCCGCCTCCTGGAGGGTCTCCCCGCCCTCCACCGCCCCGCCGATCGTGAACCAGAACAGCTCATCGGGCCGGGCCGGGTCGAACCCGTGGAGCAGCAGGACACGGTCCAGATCGTCGATCGGCAGGGCGCGCGCGGTGAACCGGCGCAGGGGGATCATCGTCACGCCGACGAAGCCTACGTCACGAGGTTTAGGCAAACCCTTCTGAGGCCGTCAGCCGCTGTTCGCCGGCTGTTCACGTGCGACCGGTTCCATCAAGGTGCGTCCATTCCCGAACTCCGCTGGAGCAGAACACCGACCATGACCAGGCCCACAGGCACCCGGCGATCCGGGTGACCCAGCCCCGGACGCCGCTCGACGGGGGCGCGCGGCAGGGGGCGCCTTCGGTGCCGGTGCTGCTGGTGGCCGACCCCGACACGGCCGGGGCCGAGGCGCTGGCCGAGGCTCTCGGACGCGAAGGCGTGGCGGTCACGGGCGTGTCCGACGGCGCGCAGGCGCTCATCCAGACCGTGCGCGGGGTCGGCTACCGCCTGCTGTCGCCGAAGTGACGCCCCGGACGCCTCGAACGGCTACAAGTCGCGCTGCTGACGGTGCCGGGGGTGCTGGAACGAGCTGGTTCTGGAAGAGCTCGTCTATAGACATCGTTGATCCTTTTTACGGGATCCCGTTAAGGTTGAGCGTTTTCTCCACCTCATCCCCCGGGAAGCACCGTGCGCCGCTACCGTTTCGGGCGCCTCGCCGCGCTCGCCGCCGTGCTGTACCTCGCCGTCCTCGCCGTCCTGGCCGCGCTCGACACCGATCTCCTCTGGCAGATCGTCACGCGGGGCGACCCGTTCAGCCGTGCCTCCCAGCTCTGGTGGAGCGCACTCGTGGCGGCGCCGGTCGCGGTGGTGCAGGCGTGGGCGTACTGGCAGGTGCTGCGCGGGCCGGAGCGCGGCGCGCAGCCCGCCGGCGACAGGCCGGTCCGCCTGCTGCGTGTCCTGCTGTACGTGAGCGTCGGCCTCTCCCTGCTCCCCTACCCCCTGCTCTTCCTGTGGGCGGGGTCGTGGACAGGGTGGCTGTTCCTCCTCGGAAGCGTCGTCCAGCCGGTCATCGTCTGGCTCTTCTTCCGCGTGCTGCGGGACACCGTGCCCGCCTGGTGGCGGCTCCTCATCCTGGTGACGGGGCTGATCTCCGCGGTGGCCGGTCTCGCCGGCGCCCTCAGCGAGATCCTGGCCTTCTTTTCCACCTGGATGTACACCGTCCTGTGGCTGCAGGGCATCCTCTGGCCGGCGTGGATGGTGCCGCTGCTGGCCGCCCAGGCGAGGGATCCCCGCTGGAGCCGGGGCACGGTGCGCGTCGGGGTTCTCGCGCTGCTGATGTCGGTGCTGCAGCCCACGTCGGCTACTGACTTCTCTTACGGCGAGGTCTCGTACCCGATAATGGCGTATGCCCTGCTAGGTGCGGTCAACGTGTTCGGCCTGGTCTGGGAGGCCCGCACCGCCCACGAACTGGCGGGCGCGCCCGCGGCCCCGGCGGCACGCCAGGCCGTCAGGATGCCGCCCAGGGCGTGGCCGCTCCCCGCCGTGGCGATCGCGCTCCCGCTCGTCCCCGCGGCCGTCAACCTCGCGCAGGGCATGCCGTTCTGGATCGGCCCGCGCGGCGAGGTGCGGCGGGTCGTCTTCGAGTACACCAGCGACGAGGCGGCGCTGGCCTGGGTCGGGATCGACGTGCTCGTCGGGGTGGGCGCGCCCGCGCTGCTCGTCCTGGCCGTGGTCCTGCGCCGCACCCTCCGCCTCGTCCGCGTCACCGTTCTCACTCTGGTCCTGCTCGCCGCGGCCGGCGCGGTCAGCGCGCTCACCGTCGCAGCCGACCTCCGCTGGGAGTTCTTCCCGGACGAGCTGCCGCTCTTCCCCGACAGCCTGTTCGTCACCGGTGAGCAGGGCGAGCTGTCCTTCGGCATCTCGCCGCTCTGGTACAGCGCCGCACTCCTCGCCTCCGCCCTCCTCCTGCAACTCCTGTACGGCGCACCGCCCGGCCTGCGCATGCGCCGCCACGTCCTCGTGACCGCCATCGCCGCCGCCGTCGTCCTCAGCTTCCTCCCGGTCTCCGACCAGGCCCGCGGCCGCGTCACCACCGCCGCCGACTGCGCGCCGCCCGAACCCTGGACGGGGGAAGAGCGCGTACTCACGCCCGAGGAGAGGTACGTCTGCCGCATCCGAGAACGGGGCACACCTCTCCATTTCCCCGACACCACCCCCGACCAGATCATCCTCACCCAGGGCCGCCGGCTGTGCGGCGTCTACACCCGCGACGACCCCCGTGAACTGGCCCGGGAAGGGCTGCAGCGCGAGGCCCTGACGCCGGTGCTGGCGGACATCTGCCCCAGCGCCGCCGCCACCCTCAGGGCCGCACAAGAGGACCTGGACCGGGAGGTGGCGGAATGGAAGGCGGACGCGCAGCGCATGTGCGACTCCCAGCCACGCCACCGCCCCCGCATCAAGCCCGCCAGACGCACCGTGATCAGGGAACCCCAGCGGACCGACTACGGCGTCATGGAGGCGATCGAGCACACGGAGGACTACGACCCGTCCTCGCTGGACCTGCTGGACAAGGCCCAGGAGAACGGCCTGGTCGCCGCCCGCCCCGGGCACCTGATCGTCCTGACGCACTCGGACTTCGACGTCTGCGTGACCGTCGAAACCTACCCCCGCCGCCCGCCCGTGGAGACCAAGGGCTGGGACCATGTCGTCGAGGTCGGCTACGACAGCCCGACCGGCGCCATCGAGCTCTCGGACCCGATGAGCGGCACCCCACTCCCCGACCTCTCACTCGACGGCCGCAAGGGGCACTACCGGATCCGCGTCCACTACGACTGGTTCACCTGGAAGGGGGAGCGACCCTACGGCCAGCGCCTCCTGATCATGGCCTACCCGGGCCGCGGCGACGACGTGGTCACCTACCGCAAAGCCGCGAGGAAGTAACGCCGCTTCCGCTCCGCCGGGACAGTGCGGGCTTCGGCATGCCGCTGTCCTCTTCGCCTGTCGGCCTCAGATAAGCCATCAAGTCCGCCGTGCCGCCATCGATCGCTGAGCTGCGCCGCATCCGGCAGGACACGCCGGATCGGTCCGTTCGCCGGCGCTGGAGGCTACCGGTCCCGAGCCGTGCTGCCCGCGATGTGTGACGCTCGTGACGTTTGGGAACCAATGTTCGTCTTAGCGTGGACTTATCCATGGATAGATGTACAGACTAACGATGGTTACATCTTCGTGAAAGGAAGTGGGGCCGATGGATGCGGCCGCATGGGGCCTGGTTGCGGCGGTGCTGCTGGCCTCGATCGTGGAAATGGTCGAGGCGATGACGATCGTCATGGCCATGGGCATGACCCGCAGCTGGCGCTCGACACTCCTGGGTGTGGGTGCTGCCCTGGTCGCGCTTGCCGCCTTCACCGTCGCAGCCGGTTACGCGCTCGCCACCTGGCTGCCGGAGGCGGCACTGCAACTCGCGATCGGTGGTCTGCTGCTGATCTTCGGTCTGCAATGGCTGCGCAAGGCGATCCTGCGTTCGTCCGGGCGCAAGGCCATGAATGACGAGGACCAGGTTTTCGCCGAGGAGGTGGCAGCCGCGAAACAGGCGGGCGAGGTCAAGTCCTCCGGTCTCGACTGGTTCTCCTTCATGATCAGCTTCAAGGGGGTGTTCCTCGAAGGCGTCGAGGTGGTGTTCATCGTGATCACCTTCGGCCTGAGCGCGAACAACATGCCGGTGGCCATCGGCGCCGCCGTCGTCGGCATGCTGCTCGTCCTCGTCGTCGGCGTCGCCGTCCGTGGCCCGCTGTCGAGAGTCCCGGAGAACACCCTCAAGTACGGCGTCGGCCTGCTCCTGGCCGGGTTCGGCACCTACTGGGCGGTCGAGGGCATCGGCATCTTCACCGAGAGCCGCGAGAGCCTGGCCTGGCCGGGTGCCGACCTGGCCATCCCGGTGCTCATCGTCATGTGGTTCGTGCTGTCGCGGGTGATGGTCGCGGTGCTCAGGCGCCCTGGGCCTGTGGCCGCTCCGAAGGTGCCCGAAAGTCAGCAGGTCTAGGAGGACATCGTGGGTTTCATCCGTGGATTCGGTCAGTTCTGGTACGACCTGATCGTCGGAGACGACTGGAAGGTCGCCGCCGCCGTCGCGACCACGCTGGCCCTCGGCACGGTGGTCCTGCTCACCACCGGCCTGGCCGAGCTGGTGTTCACGCCGGTGCTCGGTGTGGCCCTGATGGCCGCATTCGTCGTCGCGCTGCTGATCGACGTGCGCAAGTAGCGGCCGGCCTGCGAACCGGGCGGGCCGTCGCGCCCGCCCGGTTAGAAGATCGCGCTGTCTTCGGCCTCGTAGACCCGGGCGGCGAACTCCTCCAGGACCTTCGAGCAGTCTTCGATCGCCTTGGCCACCTCGGCGGCACGCTTGGCGCCCAGCACATCGCGCGCCTTCACCTTCTCGTACCAGCCCTTGAGCTTGGCGAGATCCTCTTCGTTCTCCTCCAGCTCGCCGTAGGTGAAGTGCTGGGCGACCACCTCTTTCTCGACGCCGGCGTGGAAGTCCTCGCACTTGTCGAGGATTTCCTCGTACTCGTCGTCGCGTGCGGCGTTGTAGAGCGCCACCAGATCGGCCTCCCCGAGGACGGAGGAGGTGCTGATCAGGAACGCCTGCCCGTGCATCGACTCTATGATCTCGTTGCGCAGCGCCCGCAGCATCCGCTCGCTCTGCGGGGTGCGGGGCGCGACGGCGGCGGAGTTCTGTACGTAGACGGCGCCCAGGCTGCGCAGCTTGCGCCAGACGGCGGCGCGCAGCCGGGTCGGCTCGCTCGGCACCCGGTAGATCAGCATGAGCCAGGTGACGTGACCGTCGGTGCCACCCATCATGCGCCTCCTCCGCGTGCCGCACCCCCGATCGTACCGTCGCGCGTGGCAGGGCTCGGACGATCTGGTACGTCATGTCCCGTATCGCGATGATGCCGGGGCGCTCACGGTCGGGCGCCGCGTGCCCGAGTTGAGCTGGCTTCGGGGCTCCGGACATCAAACGCCGGCACGGTCCGCGGCGAGATGACAGAAGGCGAGGTGGCCGGGGCTGAGCTCGACCGGCTTCGGCACCTGGCCGGCGCACCGGTCCACCGCGATCGGGCAGCGCGGGTGGAAGGCGCAGCCGCGCGGCGGGTCGATCGGGCTCGGCGGCTCGCCCTCCAGCAGGTCGCCACCGGTGCCGCGCAGCGCGGGGTCGGGGGCGGGGGCGGCGGCGTGCAGGGCCCGGGTATAGGGGTGAGCGGCGTGCTCATACACGCGGTCCTGGGAGCCGGTCTCGACGATCCGTCCGAGATACATGACGGCGACCCGGTCGGCGAGGTGCCGCACCACGCCGAGGTCGTGCGCGATGAACACGTACGCCAGCCCGAACTCGTCGCGTAGCCGCTCCAGCAGGTTCACGATCTGCGCCTGCACCGAGACGTCGAGCGCCGACACCGGCTCATCGCACACCAGCACCTCGGGCCGCAGGGCCAGCGCCCTGGCGATGCCGACCCGCTGCCGCTGCCCGCCGGAGAGCTGGTGCGGGTAGCGGCCGCCGTGGTCGGGGTTGAGGCCGACCACCTCCAGAAGCTCGCGCACCCGCCGGTCGACGTCGCCGCGCGGCGCCAGGTCGGGGTTGACGTCGTACGGTTCGCGCACCGACGCCGACACCGTCATCCGCGGGTCGAGCGAGCCCGACGGGTCCTGGAAGATGAGCTGCACGTGCCGCCTGGCGCGGCGGAGCTCGCCGCCCCGCAGCTGGTGCAGCGGCCTGCCGAGCACCTCCACCGTCCCGGAGGTGGGCCGCTCGTGCGCGGTGAGCATGCGCGCCAGCGTCGACTTGCCGCAGCCCGACTCGCCGACGATGCCGAGCGTCTCGCCGGCCCGCAGGTCCAGGCTGACGCCGTCCACGGCCTTGAGCACACCCACGGTGCGCCGCATCGGCCCGCGCCGGACGGGGAAGTGCTTCACCAGGTCGGTGACGCGGAGCACGGTCTCGCTCATGCGCTGCCCACCCTTTCCCACTCGTGGCAGGCGGTGTGCCTGCCGTCGCCGAGGTCGTGTTCGACAGGCGCTCGCGTGCACCCGTCACCGGCGTACCGGCAGCGGGGACGGAAGCGGCAGCCGGGGTCGGGCGCCGACAGGTCGGGAGGCGAGCCCGGGATGACGGAGAGCCGGCGGCCGCGCAGCTGAGGACGCGGGATGGCGCCCAGCAGCGCCTCGGTGTAGGGGTGGCGCGGCGCCGCGTACACCTCGGCGGCGGTGGCCTGCTCGACGACCCGCCCCGCGTACATGACGGCGACCCGGTCGGCGACGTCGGCGACCACCCCCATGTCGTGCGTGATGAGCACCAGCGCGGTGCCGTGCTCGCGCTGGATCTCGCCGAGCAGGCGGAGGATCTGCGCCTGGACGGTCACGTCGAGCGCGGTCGTCGGCTCGTCGGCGATGATCACCTCCGGCCGTAGTGCGATGGCCAGCGCGATGCCGACCCGCTGGCGCATGCCGCCGGAGAACTGGTGCGGGTAGTCGTCCGCGCGCCGCTTGGCGTCGGGGATGCGCACCTGCCCGAGGACGTCCGTGGCCGCGCGCCGGGCCTCCTTGCGTGTCATGCCGCGATGCACCCGGAACAGCTCGGCGATCTGGTAGCCGACGCTGAGCACCGGGTTGAGCGCGGACAGCGCGTCCTGGAAGACCATGGAGATCGTGGTGCCGCGCAGCTTGCGCAGCTCCTCCTCGGGCAGCGTGAGGAGGTCCCTCCCGTGCAGAAGCACCGTCCCGGCCGTGACCTGGCCACGCGGCGGCCGGACCAGGCCCATGACGGCGCGCGCCGTCACACTCTTGCCGCTGCCCGACTCGCCGAGCAGCGCGAGGGTCTCCCCGGCGGCGACGGAGAACCCGGCTCCGTTGACGACGTGCGCGGCGCCGAAACGTACGTGGAGGTCGGAAACGGCGAGTACGGGTGACATGGCGTCTCCTAGCGCAGCCGGGGGTCGAAGGCGTCGCGCATCGCGTCGCCGAGCATGACGAAGCCGAGGACCGTCACCGTCAGGAACACCGACGGGAAGATCAGCAGGTGCGGCGCTGTGGTGAAGTACTGCTGGGCGGTGTTGAGCTGCACGCCCCAGGAGATGGCCGGGGTGCGCAGGCCCACGCCCAGGAAGGTGAGTGCGGATTCCGAGGCGATGACGGCGCCCACGTTGAGGCCGGTCAGCACCGCGACGGGCCCGAACGAGTTGGGCAGCACGTGGCGCAGCAGGATGCGCGGCGTGGTGGCCCCGACTCCGCGCGCGGCGGCGACGTACTCGCTGGTGGCCGTCTCCAGTACTGAGCCGCGCATGACGCGGGCCAGCGGCGGCCAGCCGAACAGCACGAGCACGGCCGCGACCGTGAGTTCGTTGTGCACGCTGAGCGTCTGCAGGATGACGATCATGCCGACCAGGGCGGGGAAGCCGAAGAAGATGTCCATGATCCGGCCGATGACGGCGTCGACCCAGCCCCTGAAGTAGCCGGCCAGGCAGCCGAGCAGCACGGCGATCGCCAGCATGCCGGCGGTGGCGATCACGGCCACCAGGACGGAGGAGCGCGCCCCGTACACGACGTTGGCGTACAGGTCGCAGCCCTGGATGTCGAAGCCGAACGGATGACCGGCGACGGGCGGCTGCCCGCTGCGGGCCAGGTCGCAGGCGCGCGGGTCGCCGGCGCCGAACCAGCCGGCGAACAGCTGCGGGAAGGCGGCCATCAGGCACACCACCGCACAGACGGCGGCCGCGAGCAGGAATGCGGGCCTGCGGCGCAGCGCCTGCCACGGCCCGGAGCGGACCGCCGGCGGCGCCTCAGTCGAGGCGGATTCGAGGGTCAAGAAGGCCATAGAGCAGATCCACCAGGAGGTTGACCAGCATGAACACGATGACGAGCAGCGTCCCGATGCCGACGACGACCGGGCCGTCGTGCTGCGGGATAGCGGTGTAGATCTGGTAGCCGAGCCCGGGCAGGTTGAAGATGCCCTCAACCAGCACGGTCCCGCCCAGCAGGTAGCCGAGGCTGACCCCGAGCAGCGACACCACCGGGATCAGCGAGTTGCGCACCACGTGCCGGGCGAGCACGGCCAGGCGCGGCAGGCCTTTGGCGACGGCCGTGTCGACATGGTCGGCGCCGAGGCTGTCCAGCACGCTGGTCCGGGTCAGCCGGGCCACCTGCGGCAGCCCGTAGAGCGCCAGGGTCAGGCCGGGCAGCAGGTAGGCGAGCGGCCAGCCCGCGTCGGTGCCGGCGACGGGCAGCCAGCCGAGCTGGACGCCGAACACGATCTGGGCGACGTACGCGACGACGAAGAACGGCACCCCCATGATGACCGTGGTGCCGGCCAGGACGGCCACGTCGGTGGCGCCCCGCCGGATCGCGGCCAGTACTCCGATCAGCACCCCGGCGACGGTCATCATGAGCCAGGCGGTGACGCCGAGCTGCACGGTGACCGGCCAGCTGGCCGCGATGATCTCGGCCACCGGCCGGCCGGAGAAACTGGTGCCCAGGTCACCGCTCAGCAGCCCGCCGAGGTAGTGGCCGTACCGCACGAGCAGTGGCTCGTCGAGGTGGAACCGTTCGCGCAGCGCCGCCTCGACCGAGGGGGAGATCATCTGGTTGGGACCGGCCAGCGCCCGGATGGGGTCGCCCGGCAAGGCGTAGACCGCCAGGTAGATGATGAAGGTGGTGCCGAGCAGGACGGGGATCGCCGTCAACGTCCTGCGCAGCGCGTATGCCCCCATCTCAGCCGACCTTGACCGCCGCCGGCCGTACCCCGCGGAGGAACCGGGGTGCTACCCCGCTGGCCCTGGTCGAGGGGGCCGGACCCACGGCGGGTTGAAAGATCCGGGCGTGGAGGTCATCTCCCGCCCATGAGCGACGTGAATGAGGTTTCATGCGTGGTCTCCATAAGGCTGGGGGAGAGCACGAGAGTCCCACAGTGTTACAGGACGTGACATTGTTGAGAAAGTTCAACCCCGGTCGGTTGCTTTGTCACCCAGCACAGCGGATGACCTGTACGTCCACCGCCCGCCGAGGAGTGTTCCGACGATCTCGATCTCGCGCAGTTCCGCCGGCGTGAGCCCGGCCGGGTCGCACGCGGTGAGCATGAGATCGGCCGGGTCGCCGGGCCGCACCCCGGTCCTGCCCCTGCTGGCGGCGGGCAGCGCGGCCGTCAGCGGGACCGCCTGCTCGGGATGCCAGGGGGCGCGTTCGTCGTCGGTCCTGGCGACCGCTGAGGCGATGCCGTCCCACGGATCCAGCGGTGCGACGGGCGCGTCCGAGCCGAACTCCAGCGTCGCGCCGGCGGCCAGCAGGTCGGCGTAGGCGAAGGCGCGGCCGGTCCGTCCCGGCCAGTGCAGCTCGGCCACGTCCCTGTCGTCGGGGGCGTGCGCGGGCTGCACGCTCGCCACCAGGTCGCGCTTGGCGAACCTGGCGAGGTCCGTGCGCCGCAGCAACTGGGCGTGCTCGATCCGGCCGGGGCAGCCGACGCTCTCGAACGCGTCGAGCGCGATGCTCGCCGCCAGGTCGCCGATGGCGTGCACGGCCGGGTGCAGGTGGTGCGCCGCAGCCAGCGCCATCGTGGCGTGCAGCTCCTCCGGGGGCGTCTCCAGCAGCCCGTACGAGTCCGTGCCTGGGTACTGGGTGTCGCAGTAGGCGGTCCTGGTGTTGAGCGAGCCGTCCACGAAGATCTTCACGGGGCCGACCTCCAGCAGCCCGCCGGAGCCCGCCACCGGATCGCCAGTGCGCAGGCCCCTGCCGATGGCCTCGTCCAGCCGGTGCTTCGGGATCGTGCAGACGACTCGTGTGTCGAGCCGGTGGGCGCGCGCCCGCCGGCTCCAATCGGTGACGTTGTCGGCCAGCTCGAAGTCCTGAATCCCGACCACACCCCGCGCCGCGGCGGCCGTGGTGGCCTCCGCGACCCAGCGGTCCAGCTCGTCGAGCGGCGGCGGGGGCAGCGCGGCCACGGCGGCGTAGCACTCCTGCTCGCGCAGCACCCCGGTCGGGTGGTCACCCCTGCCGATGAGGGCGAGCGCGGCGGGGCTGAGCCAGGCGGTGTGGAGGTCATTGCTGATCATCACGATGGGTCTGCCAGGGGCCGCCGTCTCCAGCATCTCCTTACTGGGAGTGTCGGGCCACAGACCGTCGCGGAAGCCGTACCCGACGCTGAGCCCGGAACCGGGCAGCATCAGCGAGACGGCCTCTCGCGCCGAGCGCGCGCCGCTCAGGTCGACCCGGCGGCGGGCCTGCGCCCACTGGACGGCGTGCACGTGCGCGTCCCACAGTCCGGGCAGCAGCGTGGCGCCCTGGACGTCCACCGACTGGTCGGCCGGGCACGGCTCGGCGCTCACCTCGGCGACCCGGCCATCGGTGATCAGGACGTGGCGGACCGGCCCGCTCAAGCCGACCCGCGCGTTGCGCAGCAAGAGAGAGGACATGGGCATGACGCTAGGAGTGGCGGTGCCGTACGTTCATCGTTGAAAGCGGACGACCCTCGGGGAGTGGTTTGTCCCACGCGACAGCCCGACCGCGGGCTGGAGCCGCCGCAACCAGCGAGGACAGCTCTGCGACGCGCGCAGCCCTGGCGGGCGGGGAAAGGGGCTTCGGCCCGTCCCCGTGGCCCTGCCAGGGCTGAATCGGCAGCGTGGGTTCCGTCACTTCACCGTGACTGCCGAGAGTGCGACGCCGCCTAGGAACTCGGGCTGTACGTCGCCGATCCGCTGGGAGTGGACCAGGCCGCCTTCGGGGCGGTAGATGGGCGTCAGCGGCAGGCCGTCCATCGCGCTCTTCGCGGCCTGCCCGGTCAGGGGGATCACCTCGTCGGGTGCCGCAGAGGAGGCCTTGTCGAGCAGCGACGCGAACTCGGGGCTGTCGAAGCCGGTCACGTTGTAGCCGGAGCCCTTGGTGAACAACTGGTTGGCCAGCGCGTACAGGTGGGGGTAGACGGCGCCCGTGTACAGGAGAAACGGCCCGTCGATCTTCTGGGCGCTGAGGTTCGGGTAGATCTGGTCGACAGGCTGGACCTGGGTCGTCACGGCCGGGACACCCAGGTTGGTCCGGAGCTGGTTGGCGAGAGCCTCCAAGATCACCGTATTCATGGGGTCCTGGTACGTCCAGAGCGTGAGCGGGCCGCTCCACCCGCCGGCCTCGTCGAGCAGCGCCTTCGCCTTCGCCGGGTCGTAGGCGCAGGACATGCATTCCTCCGCACCGCCACCGGGAAGGTTCTCGTCAGCCAGTCCGCGGGCGGGCGCACCGAAACCGCCCAGCAGGGATTTCACGATCGTGTCCCGGTCGATGGCCTGGGAGAACGCCTGTCGTACACGAAGATCGGCAAAGCGCTTGTCCCACAGGGGGAAGCCCAGATAGATCACGGCGGGGAAGGGAACCCGGACGAGCCGGTCCTGGTACTTCTGCGCGGCGTCGGTCAAGTTGTTGCCGCTCACCAGCGTGACGTCGATGGTGCCCGCCTGGAGGTCCCGGTAGGCCGCCCCCTCGTCCTGGTACGAGCGGACCTCGATCTGGTCGGCCTTCCCGGGGGTTCCCGCGTACGCCGCGAACTTCCGCAGAACCAGCTTGGTGGCGCCGGTCGTCATGCCCTCGCCGTCGACCTGATAGGGGCCGTTGCCGATGGGCTTGCGGTCGAACGCGTCGAGGTCGGCGAATGCCGCCTTCGGCATCGGTGCGAAGGTCGATTGGGAGAGCACGTACGGCAGGAGCGACAGCGGCTTGTTGAGAGTCACCTCCAGCGTGTACGGGTCGACGACCTTGACCCCGGACAGAGTCTTGGCCGAGGGCTCGCCGTCGGCCGGGTTGAGCTCGGCGTACCCGGCGAAGTCGGCGAACATGTAGTTGTTGGTGAAGGCGTTGGGCCCGTACGCCGTCGTGTTCCACGAGTCGGCGAACGACTGCGCCGTGACCTCCTCGCCGTTCTGGAAGGTCCAGCCCTGTTTGATCTTGATGGTCCAGGTGGTGTTGTCCGTCGTCTCGATCGACTCGGCGACCAGGTTGACAGCCTCGCCCGTGGCGCTGTCGATGCTCGTCAAGGGCGAGAAAAGCGCGTAGTCGATGTTGCTCCCGCCCGACTTGCCGGGGGTCAGATGGGCGAGGAAGTAGGAGGTCACGCCGACCGCGTAGGATTTTTCACCTGAGGTGGCGGCGGCGCCGCCGGAACCACCGGAACAGGCCGTCAGGGCAAGGATCAGAGCGCAAGCAGCCGCTGTCGCCCAGCGTCGTGGCCGTCTTCCAGCCGGTGAGACATACATGTTGGCACCTCCGTGGATGCTCCGCGTGAGTGAGAAGACGACGGCCGCCGGGTCTCGCGAGGGTCACTCGCCCGGAACCGAGGGTGACATAGACCACCTGCACGGGTCGTTGTCGAAAGGGTTCAAGGGGTAACGGCCCCGTTGTCCCCTGGAACAGGGCTCCTCTGATCACTCACGGTCTCCGCCTCGGAGCTCTTGTACTCTCCGAGCAGTTCCCGTCGCGCATCCGGCGAGATCTCGCCGCGCACGCGGAGGAGACGGAGCTGAAGCCAGATGACGAGCCGCTCGGTGGGATCCGCGAGGTTCACCCCGAACAGCTCCTGCAGACGGCGGATGCGGTAACGCAGCGTGTTCTCGTGGATGGACAGCTCGGCCGCGGCCTTGCCGGCTTCGCCGAACGCGTCCAGGTAGGACAGCAGGCTCCTGGTGTGCATGGACGCGTGCATGGCATCGTGCTCCAGCATGCGCCGCACCGGTGCGAGCAGCCGGTCGGTCGTCGCGTCTTCCCTGTCGGCGAGCTCAAGGAGGGCGATCCGGCTGCGTACCTGTTCGTCGGTGGCGACACGTACGGCGTCACCCTCGGTTTCGGCCAGCACGCGGACCACCCGGTCCGCGAGGCGGCAGGACTTGGGGACCTCCTCCAGCCGGTTCGCGACAGGGCCGACACCGACGTACATGCGGATCCCGGCGGACTTGTGGACGGATTCGGCGGCCTCTGTGGCGAATCGGACCAGCCGGGCCGATGGTGTGTTGTCCGGCACGGGGATCAGCGCATAGACCGCGCTCCAACTGGTGGTGCAGACGGCCTGGGGATTCCACGCCTCGCAGGCGAGACTGACCAGGTCGACGACGGTCGTCACGGACGCACCGAGCTCTGAGAGCGGCTGCGCCGGGGCGAAGGCCATGATCGCGACGCGGGAGGTCGGGGGGAGGCCGAGCCGCGCGGCCGCTGCGGACTCGGATATGTCACCGGCGAGCAGGGCGCGGAGGGTCTCGGCACGCTGCCACCGCTGCGGTTCGCTGGGGTTGCGCGCCCGGAGGATGTGCGGTGCCGCGATGCGGGCCGCGTCCTGAAGGAGCCGCATGGCCCCGGGGACGACGGGCGGCGCCCCGTCGAGGACCCAGATGAAGCCCAGGAGCTGGGCTCCCGCGCGTACCGCCGTGGACAGCCGCGGCATGTGCCCTGGACCGAGACTGGCGAAGCGTACCGGCCCTTTGGCGCGGAACACCCGGCTGTACTCGAGTCGGTTGGTCGGCCGCCGCGGTGTTTTCCGCCCGAGGATGCCCTGCTTGCGGATCTCATCGATCTCCTGCCCGGGCAGATTGGAGTACGCGAGCACGTTGCCCTGGACGTCCTCGATGCAGGTGGCGCCGCCGATGGTGGTGGCGATCGCGTTCGCCAGGGCGAACAGGTCCCCCATGCCGACGGAGGAGTACGGGGCGGTGGCGGCGCCCGGGCCGGAGATCGCCGCGGTCAGCAGGGCGTCCAGCTGGCGCCAGGGGACTCCCGTCGACGCCACCAGAAGTGACACTCCCGCCTCGCGGGCGGTGGCGATGAGCTCGCCGAGTTCCGCACCCCGGTCCTTGACGACGACGGCGTGGTAATTCCGGGCCGCCGCCTGCAGTACGAGGTCGCGAGTCTCCGGGCTGGACGGTCGCGCGCCGACGGCGAGCAGCACGCACGCGGGACCGTCGTCGAGCTGGTCGTCCGGGTCATGGACTACGGGCTCGCCGATCGGAGCGTTCACGTCGTGAACGTAGGCGGCGGAGAGCACGTGCGAACCGAGTGTCTCCAGCACCTGTCCCAGCGGTGGACGGTACGGGCTGGCCATAGTGCCGTCGGGGATCATGTCGGTCTTGGACACGGGCTCCCCCTTCTTCGATTTATACGTGCAAATAGCCATAGTTGGTATCAGAAAGCCACAAAGCACTCAATAGCCCCAAGCGCGGCGTGGGCTGTGCGGACGCCTGGCGACCGGCCGAGCGGCGGCCCTGGTGACATGGGATTCGGCATGGGGAAGGCCAAGCCCGGGCGGGGAAACTTGGGCGTCCCGACAAAGACGCGTCGGACGCCGCCGTCGGAGACTCAGGGCCATGTTGACCTATGAGCGGTTCCTGAGGCACGACGAACTGACCGCATTGTTGCACTCCTGGACCAAGAGCCGGCCCGACCTGGCCGAACTCACCAGCATCGGCCAGTCCTGGGAGGGGCGCGACATCTGGCTGCTCACCCTCACCAACACGGCGACCGGGCCCGATCACGAAAAGCCGGGATTTCTCGTCGAGGCGAACATCCACGCCGCCGAGATGACCGCCTCCTTCGCCGCTCTCCACCTGGCCGACCGGGTGCTGAACGGCTATGGGAGCGACGAGAGGATCACACGGCTGCTCGACACACGTGTGCTCTACATCGTGCCCCGTCTCAACCCCGACGGCGTTGAGCACATGCTCGACGAGGGACGCTACATCCGGTCCAGCGTCCGCCCACACCCGCGGGAGACACAGGAACCCGGGCTGCAGCTGCGCGACATCGACGGGGACGGGAGAGTCCTGTTCATGCGCGTCCAGGACTCGGACGGGCCGTGGAAGCCCCATCCCGACGAACCGCGGCTGCTCGTCCGCCGGGAGCCCGACGAGTACGGAGGGGAGTACTACCGCATCTTCCAGGAAGGCGAGATCGTCGGCTACGACGGAGCGACGGTACGGCCCGCCGCGCCTCTGGAAGGGCTCGACCTGGGCCAGAACCTCCCGACCGACTGGGGCGCCGCCCCCGAGGTCCCCGTCCACGCCGGGCCGTTCCCCGGCTCGGAGCCGGAGATCCAGGCCATCATGCGGGCCGTCACTGATCGGCCGAACCTGACCGGTTTCGTCACCTGCCATACGTTCGGCGGCTTGCACCTGCGGGCGCCGATGAACGCCGAAGACGGCATGCCCCACTTCGACCTGCAGGTATACGAGCAGTTCGGGGAGAAGGCGACAGAACTGACCGGTTACACGGCCATGTCCTTCCACGACCTGAAGCATCAGCCGACGTACTTCAGAGGCGGCCAGCTCGGCTGGTACTACAACCAGCTCGGCCTGTTCTCCTGGATCACCGAGTTCTGGAACCCCCTCAAGGCGGTCGGGCGTAAGCCGTACCACCCTTCCAAGTGGCTGGTGGACCATCCCGTCGAGGACGACCTGGCGCTCATCCGCTGGAGTGACGAGGAACTCGGCGGCCGCGGCTTCGTCGACTGGTACCCCTTCGAGCATCCGCAGCTCGGCACCGTGGAGCTGGGGGGCTGGGACATGATCAACTACTGGTACAACCCGCCCTTCGACCGGATCGAAGAGGAAGTGGCGCCGCACTCCGAGTGGGTGATCTATCTCGCGCTCAGCTCTCCCAAGCTGGAGGTGCGCTCCCTGGCCACCGAAGAGGTTTCGCCCGGTGTGCACCGCGTACAGCTCGTCGTCCGCAACAGTGGCTGGCTGCCTACCTATGTCTCGCAGCGCGCCTTGGACCGGAAGGCGTGCGGGTCGCTGACCGTCGAGATCACCCTCCCCGACAACGCCACCCTGCTCGCCGGGGAACTTGCTCAGGACCTCGGGCAGCTCGACGGACGTGTCAGCGCCAAGAGCACGACCACCTGGTGGGGGCATAATCCCGGCACGCCGGATCTCGCCGCCGCCGAGTGGCTGGTCTCCGCGCCCTCAGGCGCGTCGGTGTCGGTCACCGCGAGCCACCCACGTGCCGGCACGGCGCGGGCCGGAGTGAATCTGGGCTCCTAGCACCGCATGACGGCCGTCCCCGGGTCCGGTGCATCGCTCGCGCCGGACCTCGTGACCCGGCCTTCCGGCGTGCCGCGCCGCAGCGCGCGACGCCCCAGAGGACCGCGGCGTCCGGATCCGGCGGTGCGAGGGCGAGCGGCCGCGCACCATGAGGAATCAGCGAACTTCGCGCATCGCGGCCGACAGGACGGGGTCATCGAGGCCGGCGATCACCCGGTCGACGATCTCGACGGGCTTGTCCTGGCTGAGCTTGGCCTTGCCGACGACCCGGTCGGGGACGAGGCGGAACCCGGTCACGGCCGGGAGCAGCCGGTGCGCGTACTCCTCGACGGACGCCAGCCGGAACGGCTCCGGCCGGTCGCGTTCGTAGTGGTCCACGCTGTCGGACAACACCTGGTACGTCTCCTCGGCGCCGAGGATCTCCGGTGTGCCGTACAGATGCACGGTGACATAGTTCCAGGTCGGCACGTACGGTCCGGCGCGGTAGAGCGTGGGGGAGATGTATCCGTGCGGCCCCTGCACCACCACGGCGACGGGCCGCTCGCCCAGCCCGTGCAACTCGGCATCGGCTCTGGCCACATGCCCGACGATCTCCGGCCCCGCCGTCGCGGGGTCAGGGATGACCGGCACATGCGACACCACGGGGCCACCGTCGCTGACCAGCAGCGCCCAGCCCTGCTCCGCGATGAGGGCGCGCATGTCGGCGGGATCGTCCAAGGCGAAGATCTCTTGTTCCAGCACAGATCCATGGAACCGGCGGACCGCGCCGGGTGTCAGCGTGCCGGGGGACAACTTTGGACAGCCGCCGTTGCCCGTCCCGACAACCGGGCCGGCCTACTCATGAGGGCAGCACAACGCCGCGCGTCACGACGATCGCCGATGCGCGCCGGCCACCCACCCTCGGCCCCCGGTCACGTAGGAGAGTGGCCCGAGGCACAGGAGAAGACGCGCGCCCTCGTGGACGCCACGCTCGGCCGTGTGCCCCGGATGTGCCCTCCGCGAACCTCCCAGCGACGCAACACCAGCTCGTCTTGCCGCAGTCAGCGGTAGTTGGTGAACTGAAGGGCGATGTCGAGGTCCTTGCCCTTGAGCAGGGCGATGACCTCCTGCAGATCGTCCTTCTTCTTCGAGCTGACCCGCAGCTCCTCACCCTGGATCTGCGCCTTGACGCCCTTCGGCCCCTCGTCGCGGATCATCTTGGCGATCTTCTTCGCGTTCTCCTGGTCGATGCCCTCCTTCAGGCCGACCAGCATCTTGTAGTCCTTGCCGGACAGCTTGGGCTCGCCCGCATCGAGAATCTTCAGGGAGAGGCCGCGCTTGACCACCTTCTCCTTGAACACGTCGAGCACGGCCTTCGCCCGCTCCTCGCTGTTGGCCTTGATCTCGATGCTCTCCTGGCCAGACCAGCTGATGCTCGCGCCCGTACCCCTGAAGTCGAAGCGGTGCCCGACCTCCTTGGCGGTCTGGTTGAGCGCGTTGTCGACCTCCTGCCGGTCGACCTTGCTCACGATGTCGAACGATGAATCGGCCAAAGCACACTTCCTCTCAGCTGCGTCAGCAACGGTGAGCGTCCTCCTCCGAACGCGTCCAGCGTCCGAGCCTAGCCAGCATCCCCGCCAGGTGCAGGGCCCGCCTCCGGCCCTGTGGAAAACCTCCGCCGGGCGAGGCTGACCTCGGGCGGGGCGCGGGTCGGGTGACCCGATCCGGGTCGGGACAAACTGGTGTCACGTGCACTGCGGAAGTCCGCTATCCTTTATTCCTGTCACCGCGAGAGCGGACGACACGGCAGGTTGCCCGAGTGGCCAAAGGGAGCGGTCTGTAAAACCGTCGGCTCAGCCTACGCAAGTTCGAACCTTGCACCTGCCACCAGCAGTAACAGCAGGTCAGAGGCCCTACGGGGCCTCTTCTGCGTTTCAGGGGCGTGCAGCCGGATGCCGCTCTGAGCGGCCGTTTGTCGGTGGTCGCGGGATATACGCGGGATGGATCCGGGTGCGTTTCCCCAGGTGGACGCCCATGATCCGGAGTATGCGGGGGATGATGCGGCCCTGCAACGCCGAAAGGCCCCGGGGAAGCCGGAGCCTTTCGAGGAGTGCTGCTCGTGATCTCATGCCGTGAGTACGTCCGCGATCCGCTGGTTGACGATGTCCTCCTGGCCGTCGATGCACTTGGCGTAGACCCGGAGCAGGACATCCACGCCGTGACCGGCACGGGCAGCCACCTCCGGAGCCGGTACGCCGCCGTTGAGCCAGAGCGAGACGGCCGCGTGCCGAAGGTCGTAAGGTCGCCGGGCGAGCGGTGAGGCGACCTGGGCGGGCGTGAGAGCCAGGGCGCGGGCTTCCTGCCAGACCTCGGTGTAGGCCGTCGAGGCGACTACGCCGCCGCGTTCGCTACGGAACAGCCGCCCGTCAGGGGCGACGCCGAACTCTGCGATGTGTTGCCGAAGGATCTTGACCAGCTCCGGAGGTATCGGGATTCGGCGGACGTCATCCTCGCCTCGATGCTTGAGACCGCGCAGTTCGTGAGCGTCGCCCGTGTCAGTCCACCGGCGGTTCACCTCAGGGCGGGAGCCATCGAGGATGAGCCGTCCCCAGCCCTCTGGCGGTAGGTGGCAGTCCTGCTCACGAAGGCTGACCGCCTCGCCGGGCACGGAGAGCGGCGTAGTACATGCAGGCGAACATGGCCATCAAGCGCCGGCCCCGTCCCTTCCCATCGCGTTGGCGCTTGCCGACGTAGGTCAGCGCGATGAGTAGTTCCCTGGCCTGGCGAGGGTTGACCACAACCCGCGGATCCACGGTCTCGGTCGTCTTCGGGAGCTTCCACTTGATCCGGTGCAGTGGGTTGGACGGCAGTTCTTCCAGCTCTACCGCGTATTCAAGGACGTGGTGGAGGACGGCGCGCATCGTACCTCTAAAGGTATGGTCTCCTCTAGCACTTGTACACGCTCCTGCATCTGTGAGTAGCGCACCAATAGCACATGTGGGCGCTTGCTTAGTGTTTGAGCGTGCTCGACCGTGAGGGGCCTGTACTCCTATATGTGCAGATAGCGGACCAGATCAGGCAGCGCATCGCTTCCGGCGATCTCGTGCCCGGCTCTGCCGTGCCCTCCGAAGCAGAGATGGTGAGGACCTACGGCGTAACACGACAGACGGTCCGTCGAGCGATCCAGCTCCTCAAGGAAGAGGGCGCCGTCTACACCGAGCAAGGACGCGGCACCTTCGTCGGGCCGAAGAGCGCACCCCAGAGCCCCCGCAAGATCCCGGTCTATCAGCAGATCGCCAACGAGATCATCGAGGAGATCAAGGCAGGGGTCTACGCCCCAAACCGCCTCATCTCCAGTGAGAAGACGCTTGGGCAGCGATTCGAGAGAGCGCCGGGAACGATCAGGCAGGCGGTCGCCTACATGCGCGAACTCGGTTGGGTCTTCACCGTGCCGCAGAAGGGCACGTACGTCTCCAAGCGCGAGGACTGGCCCGAGGGATAGGCCGAGGCTGCCAACACCGCACGACGCCAGTGATCCCCGGCGCAGCAGAGCGGATACAACCCGCGGTGCGTTGCCGAATTGATCTCTTAGGTATCAAGCGGCGGCGCGGCGCGCCGCCGTACCCCCGGCCCTCCGCCCGCCCGCCGTCCGGGCGTGCGGCCTGGGGGCCGGTCCCGGACGGCGGCGGGACACCGGGCCGGGCACCGCACGCCGTCCCGCCGTACCGACCGAACGCTCTGACCGGGGTTGCCACGCCGCCGCACAGATACAGCCCTACGATCGCCACTGCCTGGCCGGCCGCCGTAGATTGCTGGGGGCGATCGACGATCCGTGCTTCGTTCCTCAGCACGGCTCACTGAGCAGGGTTGTTGCGGCCCAGCTCCATGCCGGGGGGTGCTCCAGCGTCTGGAAGCTGAACGGTGAGCCTGCGGTCAAGACAGCCTCGGCGGTAGCTGTCAAACCGGATGACACACGTCATGCTGCGTTGCTTGCCTGCCGGTCCTCCATAGTCTCGATGGTGGCGGGCTGCGGCTCGTTGATC
>NZ_JBFAOH010000047.1:0-45777 GCF_040675175.1 Nonomuraea sp. NPDC049649 | reverse complement strand
AAGCCGATCATCGCTCGCCGGGGCACCCCGCACGGCAGCGGCCTGGGCGTGCATCGCTACGTGGTCGAGCGGACGATCGCGCTGCTGCACTGGTTCCGCCGCCTACGCATACGCTGGGAGATTCGCGATGACATCCACGAGGCCTTCATGACGCTGGCCGCTGCCATCATCTGCTGGCGCCGCCTCGTTCGCTGATCATTCTGTTAGGAGTTCTTAAAGCCGGGCTCCGTCGTCCCAGCCCGAGTCGTTGGGCGGGCCGTCGCCCATACGCACCACCAGCGCCACGAACCCGCCGATGAACGCCGCCACCGCGGTGAACAGCACCCAGCCCTCCAGGTTCCAGCCGATCAGCGCGGCGAACAGGAGGTAGGCGGGGCCGCCGAACAGCGCCAGCCAGGCCAGCTTGGCCGGCAGGTCGAGCTTCGGCAGCGGGGGAGGCGGCGGCGGCACGTAGTGGCCCTCGTCGTCCTCCTCGCGGGCGTCGTCCTCGTGCTCGTCGTCCTCGGCGAACTCCTCCGGCGGCTTCACCACCCGCCGCGACGGCTCGACCGGCACGTTCTCGCTGTCCGGCCAGGGCTGATCCGCCGAGTCGCGCTCGGCGGTTTCGTTGAAGGACGCGACGATCTGCCGCCAGACCTCGTCCTCACTCTGGGGCGTCACCTAGATGGGCCTCTCCACGTGATCGCGACTTCCCCCTGGGTGCGATCAGTCCCTCTGCAAGGGTACCGAGGCATGGGTCCGGATGAAGTCGAGGCTCCCGGCAAAGATCCTGTCGGCATCGTTGTCCAGCGTCGCAACATGGTAACTATCGGCAAGCTCCTCGATCACGGCCTGCGGGACCTTCTCCCGGATGACGGCCACACTGGCGGGTTTCACCACGTGGTCCTCGGTGCTGTGGAACACCAGCAGCGGCTGCGTCACCCGGTCCAGGTCGGCCTGCACCAGTGACCAGAGCCCGGGCAGCGACGCGGCCGCCTTCACCGGCGTGCGAGTGTAGGCCAGCTCGGTGACCCCCGGCTTCTTCACGTCCCCGGCCACCCCGGGCACCGACGGGACGAACCACTTCAGCAGCGGCGCCAGCTTCAGCAGCCACACGTCGTTGGTGATCGACGGGTTGACCAGCACCAGGCCGCGCACCCCGTCGCCGTGCATCTCGGCCAGCCGCAGCGCCAGGCAGCCGCCCAGCGACAGCCCCCCGATGAACACCTCCTCGCAGCGGCCCCGCAGGTCCTCGAACGCCTTCTCCACCTCGGCGTACCAGTCCTGCCAGCGAGTGCGGTTCATCTCCTGCCAGGTGGTGCCGTGCCCGGGCTGCCGGGGCAGCGACACCGTGATCCCGTGCGCGGCCAGATACTCGGCCCACGGGCGCAGCGACTGCGGGCTGCCGGTGAAGCCGTGGCAGAGCAGCACGCCGACCGGACCTGCTCGGTGGTAATAGGGCTCGGCGCCTGGCATGAGCGGCATAACAGCTCCTCCACGCTTTTTCATCCCGGAACTGCCCGATCGTCGCACGATCCAGGGCATTTGTGCGAGAGGTGGTGTAGGAGCATCCATCGCGGGATGGGAAGATGACTACGCGTTGCCGACCGTCGCATGAGGAAGAGGTGGCCGGGTGTTCTACTGGGTGGTCAAGGCCATCTTGGGGCCGATCCTCCACATCGCCTTCCGCCCCACGGCAGAGGGCGTCGAGAACGTGCCCAGGGAGGGGCCGGCCATCCTCGCCGGCAACCACCTGTCGTTCGCCGACCATTTCTTCGGCCCGCTCCACCTGCCGCGCAAGGTCATCAGCCTGGGCAAGTCCGACTACTTCACCGGGCGCGGCGTCAAGGGCTTCTTCACCCGCCTGTTCTTCAGCGGTGTCGGCACCGTCCCCATCGACCGCTCCGGCGGCAAGGCCAGCGAGGCCGCGCTCCGCACCGGGCTGCGCGTGCTGAGCGAAGGCCACCTGCTCGGCATCTATCCCGAGGGCACCCGCTCGCCCGACGGCCGCCTCTACAAGGGCAAGACCGGCGTGGCGCGGCTCGCCCTGGAGTCGCGCGCGCCGGTCATCCCCTGGGCCATGGTCAACACCTTCGAGATGATGCCGCCCGGCCGGCCGCTGCCCAAGCTCGGCATCCGGCCCGTGGTGCGGTTCGGCAAGCCGCTCGACTTCTCCCGCTACTACGGCATGGAAGACGACCGCCTGGTGCTCCGCGCGGTGACCGACGAGATCATGTACGCGCTGATGGAGCTGTCGGGCCAGGAGTACGTCGACAAGTACGCCGCCAGCGCCAAGGTGGAGATGGAGCGCGCGGCCAGGGCCGCCGCCAAGGGCGAGTGACGGCGCACGTCAGGCCAGGTGGGCGCGGATCTGCCTGATGTGCTCGGGAGTGGTACGGCAGCAGCCGCCGATCAGCGAGGCCCCCGCCGCCTGCCACTCCTTGGCCGCCTGACCGTACTCGATCGGATCCGTCAGGCCGCGCCAGCGGCGGCTCGCGGCGTCCCACGTCTCACCGGAGTTCGGGTAGACGACCACGGGCAGGCCGCCGCGGAGCTCGCCGATGAGACCCGGGATGTGCCGCGGCGCGGTGCAGTTGACGCCTGCCGCCACCACCTGCGGGTTGCCCGAGAACAGCGCCGCGGCCTCCGCGATCGGGGTGCCGTCGCTGATGCGGGCCGAGTCGCGGCAGGAGAAACTTACCCATACCTTGACCGACGGCGTCTCGTCCAGCAGCCGGGCCAGCGCCCGCGCCTCCGCGAACGACGGGATCGTCTCGCAGGCCAGCAGGTCGGCCTCCGAGGCGGCCAGGAGCTCCCAGCGGGGCCGGTGCCAGGCCACCAGGCCGTCCTCGTCGAGGTCGTAGTCGCCGGTGTACTCGGCGCCGTTGGCGAGACAGGCGCCGTAGGGGCCGACCGAGGCGGCCACCAGCCCGCCGCCCGCCTCGTCGCGGGCCTGCGCGGCCACCTCCACCGACAGGCGGATCAGCCGCTCGGCCTCCCCCCGATCGAGACCCTTGCGCAGGAAGCCGGGGATGGACGCCTGGTAACTGGCCGTCGTCGCCACGTCGGCGCCGGCCGCGAAGTAGGCGGCGTGCGCCTCCCGGATCAGCGCGGGGTCCTCCAGCAGCAGCCGCGCCGACCAGAGCTCGCCGCCGAGATCGGCGCCGAGCCTTTCGAGCAGGGTGGCGAGCCCGCCGTCCAGAACCATCGTGGTCACGCGTCCAGGATATGACCCGTACGCGCGACCCGAGATCCCCGGTGACGTGCCCCCACGGCCTGCTCTCCGCGGGCCTGCCTGCGGACGGGCGTCAGGCTCGCTTCCAGAACGGGCGGCGCTGCCCGCCCCCTTCGCCGGGCCCGGAGCTGCCGGTCAGGGAGGTGAGCACCTCGACGGCCCGCCGCATGAGCGCGCCGAGGTCGGCGCCCGGCCGCCCGGCCTCCTCCAGCTCGCGCGCCAGCGCCGCCAGCTCGGTGTGCCCCCCGAGGTACGCCGAGAGCGTCGCCAGCCGGGACCCGAGATCGGCGAGATAGATGGCGTCCGGCGCGGGCAGCGCCTTCAGCCGGTCCAGCTCGGCCA
Source organism: Nonomuraea sp. NPDC049649 (assembly GCF_040675175.1). Classification (NCBI taxonomy): domain Bacteria; kingdom Bacillati; phylum Actinomycetota; class Actinomycetes; order Streptosporangiales; family Streptosporangiaceae; genus Nonomuraea; species Nonomuraea sp. NPDC049649. The sequence continues at coordinate 42,221 of NZ_JBFAOH010000047.1, read as the reverse complement.
CGAGCTGCGGCTTGACCGTGTCCAGGCTCCGCATCGCGCGCGGCGCGGGCGCGGGCCGCGCGAACATCGGCCCCCGCGCCATCCGCGGCGCGGCCGCGTCCTCGCCGCCCAGCAGGGCCGCGAAGCCGCCCGCGGGCGCGATGCCGGTGAAGGTGTCAGGGGCGGGCGCGGGCGAGGACATCGCGGCGAGACCGAACGCCATCGGCGACGCCGGCTGCTCCCACCCGCTGGGCAGCTCCACCGGCTGGATCACCTGGTGCTCCGGCCCGCCCTCGGCCACCTGCCGGGTGTCGGCCGCGACGTAGGCGGTGAACCGGCAGAGCACCCCGTTGTCCAGCGAGACCCGGACGATCTCCTGCTCCAGCTCCCGCTCGCCCATCGCGTACCGGTCCTCCAGCTCGCGCAGGTGGGCCCGCGCCCAGACGGCGCGCAGAGCCGGGTTGTCCACGACGGCGCCGGTCACCCGCTCCTCCCACGGGGCGCCGGACGCCAGCCCGCGCACCGTGGCCGACGAACCGCCCCGGCATCGCCCGTACACCCGCAGCGGCACGCCCGGGAAGATCGAACCGAGGTGGGTGACCGTGCCGGGCTCCACGTCCAGCCCCTTCAGCGACAGGTCCGTCACCAGCGGCGCGCCGATCCGGCGGTGGATCTGGTCCATCGCCGCGTCCAGCCGGTCCTCGGACTCGACCAGCTCGCTCCGGCCCGCGCCCAGGCTCGCCAGCCTGCCCAGGAACCCGGCGTTCACCGCCCGGTCGATGCCGACCGTGTGGACCCGCATCGCCGACAGCGCGCCGCCGGTCAGCTCCAGGATCTGGTCCTCGTTGCCCACCTGCCCGTCGGTGACCAGCACCAGGACGCGTTCCCTGCCCTGCTCGCCGTCCAGCAGCGCGATCGCCCGGCGCAGCGGCTCCAGCAGCTCGGTGCCGCCGCGGGCGTCCACCCTGGACAGGTGCTCGACGGCGCGGTAGCGGTTGCGGTCGGACCCCTCGGCCAGGCCCTCGAACGCCTCCTCCACCACCGAGTCGAACGCCAGCACCGCGAACCGGTCGCGCGGCGTCAGCGTGTCCACGATCCGGGCCGCCGCCCGGCGCGCGGCGACCATCTTCCAGCCCGTCATGCTGCCCGAACGGTCCAGCAGGAGTACGAGGTCGCGCGGCTGCCGGTCCGTCTCCAGCTCGGGCGGGACCACGAACAGGGCGAACGTGCCCGCCCCGTCGAACCGCAGGGACGTGGAGGCGGCGAACGACAGCCGCAGGATGAAGTCCCGGTCCAGCCGCTCACCCGGGCGCAGCCGTACCGTGCCGTTCTCCTCCTCGACCACGTGCAGGCTGGAGGCCAGCTCGCGCAGCTCCAGCCCCGCCGCGTCGACGTCGGCCGACAGGGACAGCCGGACCGGGTTCGGGAAGCCCGGCAGCAGCACCGGCGGGGTGATGCGGGAGGCGTCCGGCACCGCCCCGGTGTCGGGCGCGGTGCCCGAACCGGCCGGCGGGCCGTCGATCGGCTCGCCCGGGATGTAGCGCGGCGCCACCACCAGCGGGAACCGGAACGTCGCCGCCCCGTCCTCGTACGGCAGCGGCTGGCTCATCGTCAGCCGGACCGTCACCCGCTCACCGGGCAGGATGTTGCCCACCCGGATGGTGAACACGTCCGGCCGGTCCTCCTCGGCGATCGCCGCCCGCCGCCCCTCGCGCAGCGCCCGGTCGTAGTCGGCGCGGGCCTGGCCGCGCTCCTTCAGCACGCCCTCGACGACCCGGTCGTCCGCCTCCATCCGGAACCCGGTGACGGCCGCCCGGTCGGGCAGCGGGAAGACGTAGGTGGCCTCCAGCGTGACGTCGTACGGGTTGCGGAAGCCCTGCGCCACCTCCACCCCGGCGATCAGGCCCGAGATCGCGGCGTGCACGTCGACGCTCTCCAGCGGCAGGTTGCCGCGCTCGGTCCGCAGCGCGCCCAGCCCCGCGTCGGGGTCGGGCACGCAGCGGGCGGGCTCGAGCGATGTGATCTTCATGTGAGTCCCCTCTGTTCGAGCACCGCGAGCAGCGGCGCCGCCGCCTCGAGTACTGCCCGCACGTCGTCTTCTCCGGGCGCCCGGCCCGTCCCGTCGAGCACCAGCACCGCGCCGTCCGCCAGCCGCACCCCGTGCACGGCGCCGGGCACCTTCTCTTGTACGGGCTCTTGTACGGGCCGGCCCGCCTCCTGCGCGGCCCGATCCGCCCAGAACCTTTCCCGGCCCGTCGCCTCCCCGTCCCCTGGGTTCCCCTTTACCTGTCCATCCCCAAGGTTTTCCGGTGCTGCTCCGTCCCTGAGGTCCGGCGGGGGAGCGGGCGGAACCGTGCCTTCACGGCGGCGGCCCGTCTTGAGACCGGAGCGCACCCCAGCACGCGTCACCCCGGAGACCTGCGGGGTGCCGGGGTCCGAAGCGTGTGTCGCCGGGCCGCAGGGTGCGGCGGGTTCCGGGATGTTCGGCGAGTCCGTTCCCGGGCCGTGCGGTGGGCCGTGGTCCGGGATGTCCGGCGAGTGCGTTCCCGAGTCGTACGGCGTGCCGCCGTCCGCGACGGGCAGGCGGTCCGTTCCCGTGTGCAGCGAGGTGCCGGGGTCCCCGATCTTCGGTGAACGTGGAGCAGGGGCGGCGGTCCGATGGCCGGGCAGGCCGACGGTGGCTTCGAGCGCGGCGTCGGTGGCGCCGGCGAGGGCGACCTGGATGCGGGCGATCGACATGCCCTGCGCCTGGAGCCGTTTGACGGCGACCAGCTGCAGCAGGTGGCGCCGTCCGTAGCGGGCGATCCGGCCGCGGCGGGTCAGCGGCGGGTCGACCAGCCCGATCGTGGTGTACCACCTGATGAGCCGCGCGCCCGGCACCTCGCGGACCCGGCCGTTGACGGGCTGCGCGTGGCCGCGCAGGGCGTCGGCCGCGCGCTCGGCGAGTTCGCCGATGGTCCAGGTGTCGCTCATACCTCGACGATGACAGTGTCAAAGTTACAGTGTCAAGGAATTGGGTACGACGAATGAAGGTTGGATTCACGGGGAGGAGGACACCATGGCTACAGTTACCGGCCCACTTATGGGTGATGCTAAGAACACGACCGCGACGGCCCTGCAAGGCGCCCTCGTGGACCTGATCGACCTGTCCCTGGTCGCCAAGCAGCTGCACTGGAACGTCATCGGGACGAACTTCCGCTCGGTCCACCTGCAGCTCGACGAGGTCGTCACGCTGGCCCGCACGTACACCGACACCATCGCCGAGCGCCTGTCCGCCCTCGGGGTGAACGCCGACGGCAGGTCCGCGACCGTCTCCAAGAACACCAAGCTCACGCAGCCGGAGTCCGGCTGGATCGAGTCGGGCAAGGTGGTCGCCACGATGACGGACATCCTCGGCGGCATCAGCGCGAGGATGCGCGAGCGCATGGACCTGACGGAGAAGTCCGACCAGGCGACTCAGGACATCATCATCTCGGTGATCCAGGACATCGAGAAGCAGCACTGGATGTTCCAGGCCATGAGCTGATGGGTGCGGCGACGAGCCCGGGAGCCCGGCGGCCCCGGGCTTTCGCATGCCCAGAGCAATTTGCGCACTGTTTGATCTCGGGAGTCCTCCCCATTCATGTCGGTGCGGTCCACTAGCGTGGCACCCAGAGGGAGGCCCCAACGATGTCCCGCAAGACTCTTGTCCGTACGGGCCCGCTCTGTGAGGGCGGCCCGAGCCCGTACGGCCCGATCGAGGAGCCGGGCGACGGCGGGCTGGTCCTGCCCGCCGGGTTCCGTGGCAGGGTGGTGGCCCGTTCCGGGAGCAGGGTGGCCGGGCTGACGTGGCACGCCGCGCCCGACGGGGGAGCGTGTTTCCCCGACGGCGACGGCTGGATCTACGTGTCCAACTCGGAGTTGTCGCTGCTCGGCGGCGCGGCCGCGATCCGGTTCCGGCCCGACGGCTCGATCGCCGACGCCTACCGCATCCTGTCCGGCACCGAGCTCAACCGGGCGGGCGGCGCCACGCCGTGGCACACCTGGCTGTCGTGCGAGCTCGGCCACCGGGGCCAGGTGTTCGAGTGCGACCCGTACGGCGCCCGCGCGGCGCGGCCCCGGCTGGCGATGGGCCGGTTCCGGCACGAGGCGGCGGCCTGCGACCCCGACCGGCAGGTCGTCTACCTGACGGAGGGCGAGCACGACGGCTGCTTCTACCGGTTCCGCCCGCACGACTGGGGCGACCTGACCGAGGGCACGCTCGAAGTGCTCTGCGACGGGGGCCGGTGGGAGCCGGTGCCGTGGCCGGCGGCGCTGCTCAAGGGCACCCGTCACCAGGTGCGGGGGGCGTGCAGGTTCGACCGCGCCGACGTCTGTCACTACGCCGGCGGCGTCTGCTTCTTCACCACGAGGGGCGACGGCGCGCTGTGGGCGTACGACGCGCAGACCTCGGCGCTGGAGCGGCTCTGCGACGGCGTGCGGGCGGTCACCGCCGCGCCCTCCGGCGATCTGTACGTGGCCAGGCGCACCACGAGGATCGACGTGATCACTCCTGATCGGGAGATGGTCCCGTTCCTCCGCCTGAGCGGCCATGCGGGAGCCGAGCTGACCGGGCTGGCCTTCGCGCCGTGCGGCGACCGGCTCTACTTCTCCGCCCGGCAGGGGTCGGCCGCGGGCCAGACGTTCGAGGTCGCCGGCCCGTTCCGCGGGTAAAGCGTCAGCCGGTGGTTGTGAGGTCGAGCGACCACATCTGCTCGGTGACCTCGATCCCGTTCTCCATGCCCTTCTCCTCGGAGTCGAGCCGGAACCCGGCGGCCTGGTAGATGCGGCGCGCGCTGGTCAGGCAGTCGCGCGTCCACAGCACGACCCGCTCGCGCCCGTCCGCCCTGGCGTGCCGCAGGCACTCGTCGACCAGCAGGCGGCCCAGGCCGAGGCCGCGCGCGAACGGCTCCACCAGCAGCATCCTGAGCTGTCCCGTGGTGTCGTCCTTGCGCACGTAGAAGACGCAGCCGGCGCGCCGCCCGTCGACCTCGGCGATCCAGCCGGTGTCGCGCGGCGGGTCGTAGTCGGCGGCGATGCGCGCCACGGTCTGCTCGAACTCCCTGCCCCAGCCGTACTCCTGGGAGTAGAGCGCGCCGTGCCGGTAGACCGCCCAGCTCAGGTCGCCGTCCCGGAGCGGCCTGATCAGGCAGGACCGGGGACCGGCGGGCGGGCCGAGCACGTCCCTGATCGCGCGCATGCCCGCGACCAGCCGGTCCCTGCCCTCCTCGGGCAGGCCGGCGAGCAGGCGCGCGACCTCTTCGGACGAGGTGCGGTCGAGCGCTCCGAACGCCTCCCGGCCCGCGGGGCTGAGCCGTACGACGTGCTTGCGGGCGTCGGTGGCCGAGCGTTCCCGGACGATCAGCCCGTCGTCTTCGAGCTTGGCCAGGACGCGGCTCAGGTAGCCCGCGTCCAGGTCGAGCAGCGCCCGCAGCTCGCCCGTCTCCATTGGCTCGGCGTGCGCGACCTCGTACAGCACCCGTCCTTCGGTGAGCGAGTAGGGGGACTGGTGCACACCCGCCTGCAGCACCCCGATGACCTTGGTGTAGAAGCGGTTGAAGGCGCGGACCTCCGAGATCGTTGCTTCCGTCAATGAACTCATTGCCCCAGTCAACCATGAGAGGATGACGGGGTGAAGAGGCACCTCTACGTAGGCGGCTACGGCCCCGGCATCATCGAGCCCGGCGGTGAGCTGACCCGCCTCGCCGCCCCGTCCTTCCTGGCGCGCCATCCCTCGCTGCCCGTGATCTACGCGGTGGGGGAGCTGGCCCAGGGCTGGATCACGGCCTTCGGCGCCGGGGGCGACCGGCTGTCGCCGTGGGACGAGCGCTCCAGCGGGGGCGACAGCCCCTGCCACGTGGCGGTCCACCCGTCCGGGGAGCTGCTCGCGGTGGCCAACTACGGCGACGGCACCGCCAGCCTGCACCGCCTCGACGCGCGCGGCGTCTTCGACGGCGACCCGATCGTGCTCCGCCACCGGGGCTCCGGGCCGCACCCCGAGCGCCAGCGCGGCCCGCACGCCCACCAGGCCGTCTTCCACGAGGACCTGCTGTACGTCTCCGACCTCGGCACCGACCAGATCCGCCGCTACACCCTGGAGGGGAAGGCGCTGGAGCCGATGGCGCTGCCGCCGGGCACCGGCCCGCGCCACTTCGCCTTCGCCGGCCCGGCCCTCTACGTGGCGGGCGAGCTCGACGGCACCGTCACCCGCTTCGCCCCCGGCGCGGCCCCGATCCGGGTGCGCGCCTCGACGTCCGTGACGGAGAACTTCCCCTCCCACCTGGAGCTCGCCGGCGAGCTGGTCTACGTGGCCAACCGCGGCCCCGACACCATCGCGGTGCTGCGGGCCGATGACCTGTCCCAGGTGGCGGAGGTGCCCTCGGGCGGCGCCTGGCCGCGCCACTTCGCCATCGACGGCGACCATCTGTACGTGGCGAACCAGAACTCGGGGACCGTGGCGGAGTTCGCGCTCGCCGGCGGCGTCCCCGAGCCGACGGGCGAGACGATCGAGGCCGAGAGCGCGGCCTGCGTGCTGCCCGCCTAGGCGGTCCCGCCGGTGATCTCCGCCAGCATCCGCTTGACCTGCTCCTCGGTGGCCTCCTTGGTGAGGCCGAGCCCGGTCAGCGCCTGCGCGGCCGGGTCCTCCTCCAGCGAGAGCAGGGCGAGCAGCAGGTGCTCGGTGCCGACGTAGTTGTGGCCGAGCCGCAGCGCCTCGCGGAGCGTCAGCTCCAGCACCTTCTTGGCCTGCGCGGAGAACGGCGTGGTCGCCGGCGCGGTGTCGCCGCCGGGGCCGAGCGCGCTCTCGGCCGCCTGCCGCACCTCGGCGAGCGGCGCCCCGAGCGCGACCATGGCCTTGGCCGCCAGCGCCTCGGGCTCGTGCAGCAGGCCGAGCACGAGGTGGCCGGGTTCGATGAGGCCGTGGCCGAGGCGGCGGGCCTCCTCCTGTGATTTGACGATGACCACCCGGGCGCGCGGGGTGTAGCGGGTGTAGGTGCTCAGGTCGTCGGCGAGCGAGCCCTCCTTGGGCACGAACCGCTTCTGCGCGGCCTGCTTGGAGACGCCCATGCTGCGGCCGATCTCGGTCCAGGACGCGCCGGAGCGGCGGGCCTTGTCGACGAAGTGGCCGATCAGGTGATCGGCCACCTCGCCCAGGTGCTCGCCCAGGGTGACCGCGTCGGACAGCTCGCCGAGCGGGTCGCCGTCGGGGTGGCGGCTCTTGATGGCCTCGATGAGGTCGTCGAGACGGACGGTGTGTTCCATGCGTCAACCATAGGTTGACGTGCAAGGCTCGTCAACCGGCGGTTGACGATCCACGCATGGCCAGCGCCACCGCCTCGCGCCAGCGGTCGTAGGCCGCGTCGTCGCGCTCGCCCGGCTCGAACCGCCGATCCAGCCGCCAGGTCTTGCGCAGCTCGTCCGGCGAGGCCCACACCCCGGCCCCCAGCCCGGCCAGGAACGCCGCGCCCAGCGCCGTCGTCTCCTGGATCACCGGCCGCTCCACCGGCGTGCCGAGCTGGTCGGCCTGGAACTGCATGAGCAGGTCGTTGCCGCTGGCCCCGCCGTCGGCCCGCAGCGCCGTCGGCCACCCGTCGGCGGAGGCCTCCACCACGTCGCGCACCTCGAACGCGATCGCCTCCAGCGTCGCCCGCACCAGATGGGCCCGGGTGGTGCCGCGGGTGAGGCCGGTGATCAGCCCGCGCGCGTCCGGATCCCAGTGCGGCGCGCCCAGCCCGGTCAGCGCGGGCACGAACACCACCCCGCCGCTGTCGGGCACCGTGCGCGCGATCGCCTCCGACTCCGCCGCCGTGCCGATCAGCCCCAGCCCGTCGCGCAGCCACTGCACCGCCGCGCCGGTCACGAACACCGACCCCTCCAGCGCGTAGGTGCGCTCGCCCGACGGCGCCTGCCAGGCCACCGTGGTCAGCAGCCCCGACTCCGACCGGACGATCTCCCCGCCGGTGTTGGTGAGGATGAACGAGCCCGTCCCGTAGGTGCACTTGACCTCGCCCACCGCGTAACAGGTCTGCCCGAACAGCGCCGCCTGCTGGTCGCCCGCCACCCCGCTGATCGGCAGGTCGAGACCGAGAAAGGCCTCCGGGTCCGTACGTCCGAGCTCCCCGAAGTTGGGCACCACCTCCGGCAGCGCCGCCTCCGGCACCCCGAACAGCTCGCACAGCTCCGGCTCCCACGTGCCGGACTCCAGCCCGTACAGCAGCGTGCGCGAGGCGTTGGACGGGTCGGTCACGTGGCGCGCGCCCGCCGTGAGCCGGGCGATCAGGTAGGAGTCGACCGTGCCCACGACCACCCGGCCCGAGGTGACGCCCTCCCACGCCCGCGGGTCGTGCTCGGCCAGCCAGGTGAGCTTGGATCCGGTGAAGTACGGGTCGAGCCGGAGCCCGGTCAGCTCCGACACCCGAGGTTCGTGCCCGGCCGAGCGCAGCCGCTCGCAGACGCCGGCGGTGCGGCGGTCCTGCCACACGATCGCCCGGCGCGGCGCGGCCAGCGTCCGGCGGTCCCAGAGCACGGCCGTCTCCCGCTGGTTGGTGATGCCGACGCAGGCGGGCGTCCCCCGCGTGCCGCGCAGGGCGGCGGCGCAGGCGCTGAGGGTGGCCTGCCAGATGTCCTCCGGGTTGTGCTCCACCCAGCCGGGCCGCGGGAAGTGCTGGGCGAACTCCTGGTAGCCCCGGGACTCGATCCGGCCGTCCTCGGTGACCACGAGCGCCGTGACTCCCGTCGTTCCCGCGTCGATGGCCAACACACTCACGAAATCGCCTCCTGAAGCGGGTTTCGGCCGCTACGCTCTGTTTGGTCTAGACCAATGCCCGCTAGGACGGGCACAATGCGATTCTGGTTGTGAAGCTCATCGGGAGGAAACCCGCCATGCGTATTGGAGTGCTCACCGGGGGCGGCGACTGCCCCGGCCTGAACGCCGTGATCAGGGCTGTCGTCCGCAAGGGGGTGAGCGTCTACGGTCACGAGTTCGTCGGCTTCCGGGCCGGCTGGCGCGGGCCGCTTGAGGGCGAGACGATGCCGCTGGACATCCAGGCCGTGCGGGGCATCCTGCCGCGCGGCGGCACGATCCTCGGCTCGTCCAGGACAAACCCGCTCAAGATCGACGGTGGCGTCGACCGCATCAAGGAGAACCTGGCGGCGTCCGGCGTCGACGCGCTGATCGCCATCGGCGGCGAGGACACGCTCGGCGTCGCCAAGCAGCTCTTCGACCGCGACGTCAAGGTCGTCGGCGTGCCCAAGACGATCGACAACGACCTGTCCGGCACCGACTACACCTTCGGCTTCGACACCGCCGTCAACATCGCCACCGAGGCCATCGACCGGCTCCACACCACCGCAGAGTCCCACCACCGGGCGCTCATCTGCGAGGTCATGGGCCGTCACGCCGGGTGGATCGCGCTGCACGCCGGCATGGCCGGCGGCGCCAACGTGATCCTCATCCCGGAGAAGCCGTTCGACATCGACCGCGTCTGCGAGTACGTCGAGTCGCGGTTCCGCACCCGCTTCTCGCCGATAATCGTCGTCGCCGAAGGCGCCCACCCGATCGAGGGGCAGATGCAGGTCCAGACCGGCGAGCTCGACGCGTTCGGCCACGTCCGGCTGGGCGGCATCGGCGAGACGCTGGCCAAGGAGATCGAGAAGCGCACTGGCAAGGAGGCCCGCACGACCGTGCTCGGCCACATCCAGCGCGGCGGCACGCCCTCCGCGTTCGACCGGGTGCTCGCCACCCGGTTCGGCCTGCACGCGATCGACGCGGTGCACGACGGCGACTACGGCAAGATGGTCGCGCTGCGCGGCACCGACATCGTCCGGGTCGGGCTCGACGAGGCCACGGCCGAGCTCAAGACGGTGCCGGTCGAGCGCTACGAGGAGGCCGAGGTCTTCTTCGGCTGATTGTTTCCGGGCTGTAAGCGGCCTGCAAGCGGGTCGCCGTAGCTTCTGGAGGTAGCGGGGTCACCTGCTACAACCCCTTCAGGGTACGGCTTGCGCCGCGGCGAGTCGGCGGCCCACCACGCGTCGCAAGCCGTACCCCGGAGATAGCTCAGCGCGGGGCGCGCCGGAGAGATCGACCTCCGGCGCGCCCTCGCCGCGTCTGGGGGAGCTCCGCTCCGGAGCCGGCCTCCCGTTCCCGCGCGGGCCGGGCGTACGAACAACGATTTCGTCTACAGCGGAAGCGCCGCGCGACCGTGAGAACGAGGGCGTTCGCGGCATTCCGGGGTGCTCGCCAGGACTAAACTCGATGCCCCGAGGCGTTCTTCCTACCGCGCGTCCCCTGTTTCCCCGGAGGTTCCACCATGACGATGTCGGCCCTGGGCGAGCCGTGCGTTCTGCTCAAGCTGGGCGAGATCGTCCTCAAGGGCAAGAACCGCGAGCTGTTCGAACGCCGCCTCATCGGCAACATCCGCAACGCGCTGAAGGACACCGGCCCCAAGGTCGACGTCCGCAGGCGTCACGGCGTCATCGCGATCTTCCTGCCCCAGGGCACCACCGCGGAGCAGGCGAACGCCGTCGCCGAGCGGGTCGCCGACGTGCCCGGCCTGACGTGGATCCACCCCGCCTGGCGGGTGGCCAAGGACGCCGACACCGTGCTCAAGGCGGGCCTGGAGCTGTTCGCCGAGCGCGAGGAGGTCAAGCGCAAGGCCAGGTTCGCGGTCCGCGCCCGCCGCCGCGACAAGCGCTTCCCGATGCGCTCCAACGAGCTGGAGCGGCTCGTCGGCGGCGCCATCAACGACGAGTACGGCCTGCCGGTCGACCTGAAGAACCCGGAGCTGACGCTCTTCATCGAGGTCGACAAGGACGAGGTGTTCGTCTTCACCGACGGGCTGCCCGGCCAGGGCGGGCTCCCGGTCGGCAGCAGCGGCCGGGCCCTGGTGCTCATGTCGGGCGGCATCGACTCGCCGGTGGCCGCCTACCGCATGATGCGGCGCGGCCTGCACGTCGACTTCCTCCACTTTTCGGGCATCCCGTTCACCACGTCCGAGTCGATCTACAAGGCCTACGCGCTGGTCCGCAGGCTCGACCGGTTCCAGGGCGGCTCGCGGCTCTGGGTGGTGCCGTTCGGCAAGGCCCAGCAGTCGATCCGCAACTCCGGCCAGGACCGGCTCGCCATGATCGCCCAGCGGCGGCTGATGCTCAAGACGGCCGAGGAGGTCGCCCACCGCATCAAGGCGGGCGCGCTGATCACCGGTGACGCGCTCGGCCAGGTGTCCTCCCAGACGCTGGCCAACATCACCGCCCAGGACCACGCGGTCGACCTGCCCATCCTGCGCCCGCTGGTGGGCTGGGACAAGACCGAGATCATGGCCGAGGCCCGGCGCATCGGCACGCTGGAGATCTCCGAGCTGCCTGACGAAGACTGCTGCTCGCTCCTCGCCCCGCGCCGCGCCGAGACCCGCGCCAAGATCGAGGACCTGAAGCAGATCGAGAAGCGCCTCGACGCCGAGGAGCTGGCAGTGCAGCTCGCCGACTCCCTCCAGGAGTACACCATCTGAGGCGGCGGGCTGAGGCGGCGGGCTGAGGCGGCGGGGCCCGCAGGCCCCGCCGCTCCCGCGTCAGACCGCCAGCGCGGCCGCCGCCGTCTTGCCCAGCAGCGGCGGGAAGTCGCGCATGACCTGGGCCAGCTCGCCCAGGTCGGCGTCGACCAGCGCCTGCGGCCCGTCACACAGCGCCTGCTCCGGCTTCGGGTGCACGTCGACGATCAGCCCGTCGGCGCCGGCCGCGATGGCCGCCCGGCTCAGCGGCAGCACCAGGTCGCGCCGGCCGCCCGAGTGGGACGGGTCCACGATCACCGGCAGGTGCGACAGCCGCTGCGCCACCGGCACCGCCGAGACGTCGAGCGTGTTGCGGGTGGCCGTCTCGAACGTCCGGATGCCCCGCTCGCAGAGCACCACGTCGAGGTTGCCGCGCTGCGCGATGTACTCGGCCGCCATCAGCCACTCCTCCATGGTGGCGCTCATGCCGCGCTTGAGCAGCACCGGCTTCCCGGCCGCGCCGACCGCCTGCAGCAGCCCGAAGTTCTGCGCGTTGCGGGTGCCGACCTGCAGCATGTCCACGTACGAGGCCACCAGCGGCACGTCGTGAGCCTCCACCACCTCGGCCACGACCGGCAGCCCGGTCTCCTCGCGCACGTCCGCCAGGATGCGCAGCCCCTGCTCACCCAGCCCCTGGAACGCGTAGGGCGAGGTGCGCGGCTTGTAGGCGCCGCCGCGCAGCAGCGTCGCCCCGGCGGCCTGCGCCATCCGGGCCGCCTCCAGCGTCTGCTCCGGCGTCTCCACCGCGCACGGCCCCGCGATCAGCGTCACCGTGCCGGGCCCGATCGGCACCCCGCCCACGTGCACCGTCGACCGCTCGGCGTGGTTCTCCCGGCTGACCAGTTTGTACGGGGACGAGATCCGCATCACGTCCCGTACTCCGGCCATGCCCCGCAGGCTGGCGGCGTCGAGCTGGGTCACGTCGCCCACCAGGCCGACGATCGTGCGCTGCACCCCCTTGCTCACGAACGCCTCCACCCCGGCCGACTGCACGACGTCGACGATGCCGGAGACCTCGTCGGAGGTGGCCTCCGGGCCCATGACGATGACCATCTGTACTCCCTTGGAAATGCAGAAGGCCCCGGGTCCTGTAGTGGACCCGGGGCCTTCGTGCTCGCCTGTGCCTGCTAGCGCAGCGCCAGATGGCGAACGGTCCGACCGATGGGTCCGTCGCCATACCAAAACAGGAACGCGGTGCGCATAGTGCGCTCATAGTACCCCACACCGACCCGCTGCCAGGCCACGAGGCCGCCGGTGGGAGGATGGCTCAAGACCGCGTTCGGCGAGGGGAGCAGTAATCGTGGAGGAGACGCGCCTGCCGCCAGGCCAGTACGTCCCTCGCGGCCTGCCTGTGATCCACTACGGCCGGGTGCCTCCGTTCAAACCCGGATCCTGGGACCTGAAGGTGTTCGGCGCCACCGCCTCGGGCGAGGAGCACGCCTTCGGCTGGGACGACTTCACCCGCCTGCCCCGGGTGACCCGCGTCGCCGACTTCCACTGCGTCACCAAGTTCTCCGTCCCCGGCCTGCACTGGGACGGCGTCCCGCCGTCCGCCCTGGTGGACGCCGCGCCGCCCGGCCCCGGCGTGCGGCACGTGATGGTCTGGGCCGAGTACGGCTACAGCGCCAACCTGCGCTGGTCCGACTTCACCGCCCCCGGCACCCTGCTCGCCACCCACCTCGACGGGGAGCCGCTCTCCCCGGACCACGGCGCCCCGGTCCGCCTCGTCGTCCCCCACCTGTACGGGTGGAAGAGCGTCAAATGGGTGCGCGCGATCGAATACCTCCTGGAGGACCGGCGCGGCTTCTGGGAGGACCGCGGCTACCACAACGTGGCCGACCCGTGGCGCGAGCAGCGCTACTCCTATCAGGAGGAGCCGGGCGAGGGCCCGCCCTGAGTGCGGGTTTCCGCACGCCAGAGGGCGGATGTTGGCTAAGTTTGCCCGCATGCTGACCACCGCGTGCGTGGTGCTCCCCTGTCTGGCCTTCGTCCTCGGCTACGCCTTTGCCCGGCGCCGGGCCGTGCCGGAACGCCCGCGAGACCGGGAGGCGGCCTTCACCACGCTGCACCTCGCCGCCCTGGCGGCCCCCGCGCTGCGGGCCGGGCTCAACCGGGACTCCGCGCGCAAGGCCGTGCGCCACCTGCACGCCCTGCTCGGCACGTACGCGGTCGCGATCACCTCCACCGAGGCCGCGCTGGCCTGGGACGGCCCCTGCACCGACGAGGTCCTCACCTACGCCAGGTCGGCGCTCGCCTCGGGGCGGGCGCAGGTGTTCGCGGCGGAGCCGTACGGTGCGGTGGTGGCGCCGCTCACCGTCGACGGCAGGGTCGTCGGCACGCTGGCGGCCTTCGACGACGAGGTCAGCGCGGGCCTGGTCCGCATGGTCGGCCAGGTGGCGGGCTGGATGTCGGGCCAGCTGGAGCTGGCCGAGCTGGACTCGTCCCGGCGGCGCGCGCTGGAGGCCGACATGCGGGCGCTGCGCGCGCAGATCTCGCCGCACTTCGTGCACAACGCGCTGACCACCATCGCCTCGTTCGTCCGTACCGACCCGGCGCGCGCCCGCGGGCTGCTGCTCGACTTCGCGGACTTCGCCCGGTACGCGCTGCGCCGCAAGCACGACTTCACCACCCTCGCCGACGAGCTCACCTGCGTCGACCGCTACCTGCTGCTGGAACGTGCCAGGTTCGGAGACAAGCTGCGGTTCAGCCTGCAGGTGGCGCCCGAGGTGATGTCCGTGCCCGTCCCGTTCCTGTGCCTGCAGCCGCTGGTCGAGAACGCGATCAAGCACGGCATGCGGGGCCGCGCCGGCGAGGTCCGGGTGGTCGCCCGCGACGCCGGTCCCGAGGCGCACATCACGGTCGAGGACGACGGCGCGGGGATGGACCCGGAGCGTGCCCGGCGCCTCCTCGACGACGAGCCGGGCCGCGAGGGCACCGGCATCGGCCTGGCCAACGTGGACCTGCGGTTGCGCCAGATCTACGGCGACGGCTACGGGCTGGTGGTCGAGACCGCGCTGGGCGCGGGCACGAAGGTGCGGCTGCGGGTGCCCAAGGCTCAGTTGACCTCTCTGTGATGCAACTGTGACTCAATGTGTTCCTGGGCCTTGTGAGCTCGGCGTTTCTGGTGCAGCGTAGTGACATGCTTCGTGTTCTGGTCGTCGACGACGAGGTGCCCGCGCTGGAGGAGCTGGCTTACCTGCTGCGCCGGGACGGCCGCATCGAACACGTGCTGACCGCCTCCGACGGGGTCGCGGCGCTCAAGGACATGGTCCAGATGGTGTCCGCCGGCGAGCGGCTGGATGCGGTCTTCCTCGACATCGGCATGCCCGGCCTCGACGGCCTCGACCTGGCCCGGCTGGTCGGCGGATTCCCCAGCCCGCCGAAGCTGGTGTTCGTCACCGCCCACGACGAGTGCGCGGTGCAGGCGTTCGAGCTGGAGGCCGTCGACTACGTGCTCAAGCCCGTCAGGGCGGAGCGGCTGGCGGAGGCGGTGCGCCGGTTGGAGGTCGCCTCCTCGGCGCCCCCGGAGCCCGGGCAGGACGACGTGATCGCGGTCGAGCTGGCCGGCCGCACCCGGTTCGTGCCGCAGCAGTCGGTCCGCTTCGCCGAGGCGCAGGGCGACTACGTGCGCCTGCACACCGTCGACGGCAGCTACCTCGTCCGCATGTCGCTGGCGGCGCTGGAGCGCCGCTGGGCGGACGCCGGGTTCATCCGGGTCCACCGCAGCACGCTGGTCTCCAGCCGCCATGTGAGCGAGCTCCGCCTGGAGGGCGGCCGGGTCACCCTCACTGTCGGCACCGAGACGCTGCAGGTCAGCCGGAGGCACAGCAGGCAGGTGCGCGAGCAGCTGGTCCGCCAGCACCGCGGCGCCCTGTCCTGACGTCCGCCCGCCGATAGGCGGGCGTGAAACGCGTTCGCCGCACACCCGCCCGCCGGTCCGCCACGCGCCTGGCAGAGATCGCGAATTCCCAGGTCACACGGCCTCGCGCGGCCTCGGGCCGGTCCGGCGTGGAAGCCCAGGGGAGACCTCCGGCGCGCGCGGATCGACCGCTCGTCGCGCCCCGATGACCGCTCGTCGTACGAATACGCTCCGTACATCGACGGCTACGCACCGTTCAGCGAGCTGCCGGGCAAGAGGGTGTCCCCGGGTAGATCGCGACCGTAATGTTGCGGCAACGGAAGCCACCCGGCGCATCCGGGGGGACGGGCTCCAGGGCTCGCCGCATGCGCCGGACTCCACGGTGACCTCACCGGTCACCACGGTCGCCGGGCCCCTGACCGGGGGGTTGGGCTCGGCGGCCGGGCACGTGCAGGGGCGCCCGCCGGGGCCGCGGCAGACCGCGATCCGGCCACTACGGGGGCGGCCGGATCCCGCCGGCGGGCGCCCCTCGCACGGATCACTCCTCGTCGCGCAGCCGCTTCAGAAGCGCGATGTCCTCACGGTGCTTGTCGGCCTTGCCGGGCGTCTCGATGCAGAGCGGCACCCCCGCCGCCGCCGGATGACGCATCAGCTCGGCGAACGCGCGGGCGCCGATGTGGCCCGCGCCGATGTTCTCGTGACGGTCCTTCTTCGACCCGCACACGTCCTTGGAGTCGTTGGCGTGGATGAGCCTGAGCCGGCCCGGCGCGATCTTGTGGAGCAGGTCGAGCGTGTCGCGGACCCCGTCGTCGGCGGCCAGGTCGTGACCGGCGGCGAAGGCGTGACAGGTGTCGAAGCAGACGCCGGCCCGCGGATGCCACTCCAGCGCCTCCAGGTAGGGCTCCAGGTCCTCGACCCGGGCGCAGAGCATCGCCCCCTGCCCCGCCATCGGCTCCAGCAGCAGGTCGGGGCCGCCGTCGGGGATCTCGTCGAGCAGCGGCAGCAGGTGCTCGCGGACCTGGCGCATCGCGTCGTCGCGCGGCTGCGACACCGCCGACCCGGTGTGGACCACGACGCCCTTGGCCGCGATGTCGGCGCCGCGCCGCAGCGTGTGGCGGACCACCTCCACCGAACTGGCCAGCGTCTCCGGGTTCGGCGAGCCGAAGTTGGCCAGGTAGGGGACGTGGATGTAGGTCTCGACGCCGGACTCGGCCAGCAGCTTGTCCTGGTCGGGCTTGCCGGGGGTGAGCGCCCAGCCGCGCGGGTTGGTGACGAACACCTGGATCATCTCGGCGCCGATGTCGGCCATGTAGGCGAGACCGCCCTTGGCCAGGCCGCCGGCGACGGACACGTGGCCGCCGATGAGAGAGCGTGGGGTCATGGTGGCCCCCAGTCTAGAGCCACCGGGTGTCCGCCCAGGTCACGGCAGCGGAGCCGCGGCGGCTTGGAGCATGACACGAAAACACTTGGCCAACCCGGGGGCCGGTTCGGAGCTTGCGCGGGTGGACCGGGCGCGGCCGCCTGTGTGTACTCGTCTCATGCCGCACACGCCCGGCGGCCTGGCCGCCTTCAACGCCTGCGACCGGGAGGACGCGGAGAAGGAGCTGCTCTCCTGCTGCGCCTCCCGCGCCTTCGCCGGGGCCGTCGCCGCGGGCCGCCCCTACCCGGACCTGGACCGGCTGGCCGACGCCGCCGGGCGGGCCGTACAGGAGCTGAGCTGGGCCGAGGTGCTGGAGGCGCTCGGCGCGCACCCGCGCATCGGCGAGTGCCCGGACGGCGCCTCGCGCGAGGCCGCCTGGTCCCGCCGCGAGCAGGCCTGCGTCGAGGACGGGCTGCGCGCGGCCCTGGCCGAGGGCAACCGCGCCTACGAGGACCGGTTCGGCCACGTCTACCTGATCTGCGCCACCGGCCTGACCGGCGCCGAGATGCTCCGGCGGCTCCGCGAGCGCCTCGGCCACGACGACGAGACCGAGCGCCGCACCGTACGCGAGGAACTCGCCGAGATCACCCGGCTCCGGGTGGCCAAGCTGCTGGAGGGCGGCCGATGAGCTTCTCGACGCACGTGCTCGACGCGACCACCGGCCGGCCCGCCGCCGGGATGCGGGTACGGCTGGAGCACGAGGGCCGCGTCGTGGCCGAGGGGGTCACCGACGCCGACGGCCGGATCGGCGGCTGGCAGCCCGGGGCCGGCACGCACCGGGTCGTCTTCGACACCGGCGCCTACCTGGCCGACACCTTCTACCCCGAGGTGGTCATCACCTTCACCGTGGCCGACCCGGGCGACCACTACCACGTGCCCCTGCTGCTCAGCCCGTACGCGTACTCGACCTATCGAGGGAGCTAGATGGCGATCGTGCTCGGACCCAACCGCTACGGCAAGGCGGAGACCAGGCTGGTGCGGGTCGTCAGGGACGGCGACGTCCACCACGTCAAGGACCTGAACGTCAGCACCGCGCTGTCCGGCGCCATGCGGGAGGCCCACCTCACCGGCGACAACGCCGCCGTGCTGCCCACCGACAGCCAGAAGAACACCGTGTACGCGTTCGCCCGCGAGCACGGCGTCGCCCAGATCGAGGACTTCGCCCTGCTGCTGGCCCGCCACTTCACCGGTACGCACGACACCATCCACCACGCCCGGGTCGCGATCGAGGAGTACGCCTGGGACCGGATCGGCGGCACCGGCCACTCCTTCGCCAGGAACGGCGGCGAGGTCCGCACCTGCGTGGCGCACCACGACCGCGACGGCCGGGCGAGCGTGGTCTCCGGGCTGACCGGCCTGGTGGTGATGAAGACGACGGGCTCGGAGTTCCACGGCTTCGCCACCGACCCGTACACCACGCTGAAGCCCACCACCGACCGCGTCCTCGCCACCGCCGTGGACGCCCGCTGGCGGCACACCGGGACGAGCGCCGACTTCGGCGCCTCCTACGCGCTCGTCCGCGACGCCCTGCTGGAGGCGTTCGCCGGCACGCACAGCCTGTCGCTGCAGCAGACCCTGTACGCGATGGGGGAGCGGGCGCTGGCCGCCTGCCCGGACGTCTGCGAGATCAGGCTCGCGCTGCCGAACCGGCACCACTTCCTCGTCGACCTGTCCCCGTTCGGGCTGGACAACCCCGACGAGGTCTATTACGCCGCCGACCGTCCGTACGGCCTCATCGAGGGTACGGTCACCCGCGACGACGCACCCGACGCCGGATTCGCCTGGGAGTGAGAGCGATGGACTTCCTGCGCCCCGCCACGTGGGCCGAGGCCCTGGCCGTCAAGGCGGACCGGCCGGACGCGCTGCCCGTCCAGGGCGGCACCGACGTCATGGTGGAGATCAACTTCTCGGTGCGCCGCCCGCCCGCGCTGCTCGACCTCACCGCCGTGCCCGAGCTGGCCACCTGGTCCCTGGACGGCGGCCGGTATCGGATCGGCGCCGCCGTCCCGTACAGCACGATCATCACCGAGCTCGGCGGCGCGCTGCCCGGGCTCGCGCAGGCCGCGCGGACGGTCGGCTCGCCGCAGATCCGCAACCGCGGCTCGGTCGGCGGGAACCTCGGCGCGGCCTCGCCCGCCGGCGACAGCCACCCGCCGCTGCTCGCCGCCGGGGCGGCCGTGGAGGTGGAGTCGCGCGACCGCGGCGCCCGGATGATCCCCGCCGAGGAGTTCTACCTGGGCGTCAAGCGGTCCGCGCTGCTGCCGGACGAGCTGATCAAGGCCGTGCACGTCGCGCCCGCGGCCGGGCCGCAGTACTTCGCCAAGGTCGGCACCCGCAACGCCATGGTGATCGCCGTCTGCTCGTTCGCGGTCGCGCTCCACCCGGAGGAGCGGCGCGTCGGCACCGGTATCGGCTCGGCCGCGCCCACCCCGCGCCGGGCGCCGGAGGCCGAGGAGTTCCTGGCCGCCGAGCTCGACTGGTCGGCGCCGCTCCGCCCGGAGCTGCTGGCCCGCTTCGGCGAGCTCTGCGCCGCCGCCACCGCGCCCATCGACGACGTGCGCGGCACCGCCGGCTACCGCCGGCACGCCATCGCCGTGCTGGCCCGCCGCACGCTCACCTGGGCGTGGCACGACCACCTGGAGAGGAGGGCGGCCTGATGAGGGTGACGTTCACGGTCAACGGCCGCGAGGAGACGGCCGAGGACGTGTGGGAGGGAGAGAGCCTGCTGTACGTGCTGCGCGAACGGCTGGGGCTGCCCGGCTCCAAGAACGCCTGCGAGCAGGGCGAGTGCGGCTCCTGCACGGTCTACCTGGACGACGTGCCGGTCTGCGCCTGCCTGGTCGCCGCCGGGCAGGTCCAGGGCCGCCGGGTGCGGACCGTCGAAGGCCTCGCCGAGCAGGGGCTGGACCCGGTCCAGGAGGCGTTCGTGGAGGCGGGCGCGGTGCAGTGCGGCTTCTGCACGCCCGGCCTCGTCGTGCAGGCGCACGACCTGCTCCGGCGGGTCGAACGGCCGTCCGACGCGGAGATCCGCGAGGCGCTGGCCGGGAACCTGTGCCGGTGCACCGGCTACGAGAAGATCCTGGACGCTGTCCGGCTGGCGGCCGAGCGCAAGGCGGCGGCCCGGTGAGGCTGCTCATCGAGAACGCCCACATCGCGCCCGTCGCCGGGCCGGAGATCGAACGCGGCTGGATCCTCGTCGACGGCGACCGGATCACCGCGCTCGGCCCCATGGACCGCGCCCCGGACGCCGCCGGCGCGACCCGGATCGACGCCACCGGCTGCCTGGCCACCCCCGGCCTGGTCAACACCCACCACCACCTCTACCAGTGGGCCTCCCAGGGGCTCGCCCAGAACGCCACCCTGTTCGAGTGGCTGGTCGCGCTCTACCAGGTGTGGGCCGCCATGGACGCCGAGGTGGCCGGGGGCGCCGCCATGGCCGGGCTCGGCTACTTGGCGCTGTCCGGCTGCACCACCTCCAGCGACCACCACTACGTCTTCCCCAAGGGCCGCGGCGACCTGCTCGCCGCCGAGATCGAGGCCGCCCGCGCGCTGGGCATCCGCTTCCACCCGGCGCGCGGCTCCATGGACCGCGGCCAGTCGGCGGGCGGGCTGCCGCCGGACGTGGTCGTGGAGGAGCTGGACGAGATCCTCGCCGCCACCGCCGACGCCGTGGACGCCTACCACGACCCGTCCCCGTCCTCGATGCTGCGGATCGCCGTCGCCCCCTGCTCGCCGTTCTCCGTCAGCGGCGAACTGATGACCGAGGCCGCCCGGCTCGCCCGCGACAAGGGCGTGCGGCTCCACACCCACCTGGCCGAGACACTCGACGAGGAGGAGCACTGCCTGGCCCAGCTCGGCATGCGCCCGGTCGACTACATGGACAAGCTCGGCTGGCTCGGCCCCGACGTGTGGGTGGCACACGCCGTCCACCTCAGCGACGCCGACATCGCCAAGCTCGCCGCCACCGGCACCGGCGCCGCCCACTGCCCGTCGTCCAACGGCCGGCTCGGCGCCGGCATCGCCCGCGTGTCGGAGATGCTGCGGCGCGGCGCCAACGTCGGGCTCGGCGTCGACGGCAGCGCCTCGTCGGAGCTGACCGGCCTGGCCGGGGAGATGCGCCAGGCCCTGCTCTTCCAGCGCGCCCGCTACGGCCCCGCCGCGCTCACCGCCCGGCAGGCGCTGGAGATCGCCACCCTCGGCGGCGCCCGCAACCTGGGCCGCCAGGACGACCTCGGCACCCTGGAACCCGGCAAGCTCGCCGACCTGGCGCTCTGGCGGGTCGACGGGCCGTTCACGGCCGCGGTGACCGACCCGGTCTGCGCGCTCGTCTTCGGCCCGCAGCCGCCGCTGGCCCGGCTGCTGGTGGGCGGGCGCACCCTGGTCGAGGACGGCGAGCTGCGCACCGTACCGCATGACGCCGCCGGGCGGGCCGGCGCCGACGCGCACCGCCGCCTGCTGCGGGCGGCCCGGGAACGGGGCTTCGCCGCCTCGCGTGAGCTGCCGGACACGCGGATGTGATGATGGGTGGATCTCGCCGCCATGCCGTCCCAGACAGGAGTTCCCAGTGGTCCAGCACGTCCTCGTCGCCCCGGACAAGTTCAAGGGATCGCTGACCGCGGCCGAGGTGGCCGCCACGGTCGCCGCCGCCCTCGGGGTTCCCGCCGTCGAGCTGCCCGTCGCCGACGGCGGTGACGGCACCGTGGACGCCGCCGTGGCCGCCGGGTTCGACCGCGTCACCGTACGGGTGACCGGGCCCACCGGCGAGCCCGTCGAGGCCTCCTACGCCAGGCGCGGCGGCACCGCCGTCGTCGAGCTGGCCGAGGCGTCCGGCCTGCGCCGCCTGCCCGGCGGGCTCGAACCGCTCACCGCCACCAGCTACGGCACCGGCGAGCTGATCGCCGACGCCGTCAAGCAGGGCGCCACCCGCGTCGTGCTCGGCCTGGGCGGCAGCGCCTGCACCGACGGGGGAGCGGGCATGGTCCAGGCGCTCGGCGCGCGCCTGCTCGACTCCGCCGGGCGCGACCTGCCGCACGGCGGCGCCGCCCTGCGCGACCTCGACCGCATCGACGTCTCACACTTCCTCGACGTGTCCGGCGTGGCGTTCGTGGTGGCGAGCGACGTCGACAACCCGCTGCTCGGCCCGCACGGCGCCGCCGCCGTCTACGGGCCGCAGAAGGGCGCCACCCCCGAGCAGGTCAAGCTGCTCGACGCCGCGCTGGGCAGGCTCGCCGCCGTCGCCACCCGTACGCACGGACTGGCCGGGGCCGTCGAGCACGACGACACGCCCCGCGCCATGGGCGTCGCGGGCGCACCCGGCGCGGGCGCGGCCGGGGGCGTCGGCTTCGCCGCGCTGGCCTTCCTGCACGCCGACATCCAGCCCGGCATCGACTACCTGCTCGACCTGCTCGGCTTCCACGAGCACGTCCAGGGGGCCCGGCTGGTGATCACCGGGGAGGGCTCGCTCGACGAGCAGACCCTGCGCGGCAAGGCCCCCGCCGGCGTGGCCCGGGCCGCCGCCGCGGCGGGCGTCCCCGTGGTGGCCGTCTGCGGGCGCCGCACCCTCACCGACGAACAGCTGCGCGAGGCGGGCATCGAGACGGCGTACGCGCTCACCGACCTGGAGCCGGACCCCGATCGCTGCATGGCCGAGGCCCGCCCGCTCCTCGAACGCCTCACAACCCGCCTGGCCGCCGAACGGCTGGCCTGAGCCGGACAAGGAGTACGAAGACGTACGAAAAGGGCCGGGGAAGCACTGAGGGAGCAAGGAGTACGAGGAGAGCCCGGGACAGCGCTGAAGGAGTGACGCCCGTGTACGACCTGGTGGTCCGATCGCGCAGGACCGTCACCCCGGAAGGGGAGCGGCCGCTAGCCGTCGCCGTCCGCGACGGGCGGATCGCGGCGCTGCACGACTACGCCGCCCCGCTGGAGACCGGAGAGGACGTCGACCTGCGCGGACTCGCCCTGCTGCCCGGCCTCGTCGACACCCACGTGCACGTCAACGAGCCCGGCCGCACCCACTGGGAGGGGTTCGCCACCGCCACCAGGGCGGCCGCCGCCGGGGGCGTCACCACCATCGCCGACATGCCGCTCAACGCGCTGCCGCCCACGACCGGCGCCGGCGCGCTGGAGGCCAAGCTGCGCGCCGCCGCCGGGCAGTGCCACGTCGACGTCGCCTTCTGGGGCGGGGCCGTGCCCGGCAACCTCAAGGAGCTCCGGCCGCTGCACGACCGGGGAGTGCGCGGGTTCAAGTGCTTCATGTCGCCGTCCGGGGTGGAGGAGTTCCCGCCGCTCGGCCTCGGGGAGATCCGCCGGGTGATGACGGAACTGGCCGGGTTCGGCGCCCTGCTGGTCGTGCACGCCGAGGACCCCGCGCTGCTGGCCGAGTGCGCCGGGCCGGGATACGCCGCCTTCCTGGACTCCCGGCCGGAGGCGGCCGAGCGCAGTGCCGTCGAGCGGATCGTCCGGATCGCCCGCGAGACCGGCGCCCGCGCGCACATCCTGCACGTCTCCGCCGCAGGCTGCCTCGACGTGCTGGAGGCCGCCCGCGCCGACGGCGTCCCCGTCACCGCCGAGACCTGCCCCCACTACCTGACGCTCACCGCCGAGGACGTGCCGGACGGCGACACCGCCTACAAGTGCTGCCCGCCGATCCGCTCCGCCGCCAACCGGGACCGGCTCTGGGACGGGCTGGCCCGGGGCGTGCTGGACTGCGTCGTCACCGACCACTCGCCGTCCACCGCCGACCTCAAGGTGCCCGACTTCGCCGCCGCCTGGGGCGGCGTCTCCTCGCTCCAGCTCGGGCTGCGCGCGGTATGGAGCGAGGCGTCCCGGCGCGGGCACGGGCTCGGCGACGTCGTCCGCTGGATGTCGGCGGCCCCGGCCCGGCTGGCGGGCCTGCGCGGCAAGGGCGGCATCGTGCCCGGCAACGACGCCGACCTGGTCGCCTTCGACCCGGACGCCGCCGAAGCCGTCGACGCGCACCGGCTGCACCACAAGAACCCCGTCACCCCGTACCAGGGCCGCCGCCTGCGGGGCGCGGTGCTCACCACCTGGCTGCGGGGCCGGCCCGCCGACGGCGTCCCGCACGGGACCTTCCTGCTGGGAGCGTAGATGCACGACCACACCCGCCTGCCCGACCTCGCGCTCCGCGGCCACGGCGGAGCCGTCGTCGCCGCCAGCGACGAGTCGTTCGGCGAGAAGGAGAGCCTCATCCGGCCCGGCCGGCCCGCCTTCCAAGCCGGCACGTTCGGCGGCAAGGGCCAGGTCTACGACGGCTGGGAGACCCGCCGCCGGCGCGGGCCCGGCCACGACTGGGCGATCGTCCGCCTCGGCCTGCCCGGCGTGATCCGCTGGGTGGTCGTCGACACCGCCTGGTTCCGGGGCAACTATCCGCCGTACGCCGCCGTCGAGGCCGCCGAGATCACCGGATACCCGCCCGCGGACGAGCTGGAGCGGGCCGGCTGGGTGACGATCGTGCCCAGGAGCCCGCTCAAGGGCGACAGCGAGCACGTCTTCGCGGTGGCCGGCGAGCGCCGCTTCACCCACGTACGGCTGAACATCCACCCCGACGGGGGGATCGCGCGGCTGCGGGTGCACGGCGAGGCCCGCCCCGACCTGTCCGTGTGGGACGGGCTCGGCCTCGACCTGGCCGCCCTGGAGAACGGCGGGCTGGTCACCGCCTGCTCCGACGCGTTCTACTCCGCCCCCAACAACGTCATCGCCCCCGGGCTGCCCCGCAACCAGGCCGAGGGCTGGGAGACCGCGCGCCGCCGCGACGACGGCAACGACTGGCTCGTCATCCGGCTGGCCGGGCGCGGGCGCGTCAGCCTCGCCGAGATCGACACCACCCACCTGATCCACAACGCGCCCGCCGCGGTGACGCTCACCGGCCTCGACGGCGACCGCGAGGTGCCGCTGCTGCCCGCGACGCCGCTGCTGCCCGACACGCCGCACCGCTTCCGCCTGGACGCCCGCGAACCCGTCGACCACGTACGCGTCGACATCCACCCCGACGGCGGCCTGGCCCGGGTGCGACTCTGGGGCCACCTGGCCTGAGGCGCTAGTGCCAGAGGTGGACCTCCGAGCCCGGGGGACGCTCGGCGTTCGGGCCCGGGCGCTGGAACCGGACCACGCCGCTGTTGGACAGGTTGTGGACCCGCACCCGGAAGCCCTGCGCCTGCAGTTCGTTCCTGGCGTCGTTGATGCCCTTGCCCATCACGCCCGGCATGACCCGGAACTCCTGGTCGTCGCGGCCCTCCTGGTCGCCGCGGAACCAGTGCCAGAAGTCGGTCTGGCAGCGCGCGACCGTGACCATCGCCGGAGTGCCCTGGTCGACCTCGGACTTGGCCTTCGGCGTCTGCGCGATCACCGTGCAGGGCTCGGCGTCGTCGTCGACCTCGTTCACCTGCACCTGGAAGCCCTGCTCGGTCAGGAACGCCGCCGCCTCGTCCTTCGGCATGCCCGCCACGTCCGGCATGACCAGACCGGCGCTCACGTAGATGTCGACCTTGGCGCCTTCCTTGAGCTTCTCGCCCACCTGCGGCGAGGTGCGGATCACGTGGTTCCGCGCCACCTCCAGGTTCTTGATGCGGCGCATCTTGCCGACCGTCAGCCCGGCCTCGGCGATCGCCGCCCTGGCGTCGTCCTGGGACATGCCCGCCGTCTTCGGCACCAGCACCCGCTTCGGGCCCAGCGACGGCACCAGCGTGATCGTGGCGCCCGCCTCCACCTCGGTGCCGGCGTCCGGCTCCATGGCCAGCACCGACCCCTCGGCGACCTTCTCGTCGTGGCGGCCCTCCACCTTGATCACCTTGAAGCCCTGCGCCTTCGCGCTCCGCTCGGCCACGGCGAGGTTCTTGCCCACCAGCTCGGGCACGGTCTTGTAGCTCTTCTGCGAGAACAGGAACCCGGTCGCCGCCACCGCCGCCACCATGATCACGGCCAGGCCCGTCAGGAACCAGACCGGCTTGAACCGGCCGCGCCGCGCCCGCGACGGCCGCCGCTCGCCGATCTCCTCGCGGGGCTGGATCAGCGTGTGCGCCGGCGCCGCCGGCGGGCTCGTGAACGACGGCGCGGGACTCGCGAACGCGCCGGACGGGCGGGCCGCGTGGGGACCCGACAGCCTCGGCAGCGTCCGGTGCGCCTCGACCGCCCGCACCAGCATCGCCGTCGCGTCCGCCGGGCGGTCGTGCGGCTCGCGGGCGGTGGCCTGCGCCACCAGATCGTCGATCAGCGCCGGCACCTCGGCCACCAGCGACGACGGCGGCGGCACCGTGTCGTGCACGTGGCGGTAGGCCACCGACATCGGCGTCTCGCCGTCGTACGGCTGCCGGCCCGTCACCAGCTCGAACAGCATGATGCCGCAGGCGTACACGTCGCTGCGGACGTCGGCGCCGCCGGTCGTGACCTGCTCCGGCGACATGTAGCCGATCGTGCCGATCATCACGCCGGTGCGCGTCTGGTTGGTCGCCTCGATGGCGCGCGCCAGGCCGAAGTCGACCACCTTGATCCGGCCGTCCTCGGCCAGCAGCACGTTCTCCGGCTTCACGTCGCGGTGCACCATGCCCGCCTGGTGGGCGGCGCCGAGCGCCGCCAGCACCGGGATCAGGATCTCCAGGGCCTCGCGGGCGGGCAGCCGGCCGCGGTCGCGCAGCACGTCACGGAGCGTCCTGCCGGGTACGTACTCCATCGACAGGTAGACCACGTCGCCGTCGGTGCCCTGATCGAACACGTGCACCACGTTCGGGTGCGAGAGGCTGGCCACCGACTTCGCCTCGCCGATGAACCTGCGCACGAACGCTGGGTCGTCGGCGAGCGAGCGGTGCATCACCTTCAGCGCGACGGTCCGTTCAAGCCGGATGTCGAGCGCCAGGTAGACAGTCGCCATGCCACCCCGGGCGATCCGGGACTCGACGCGGTAGCGCCCGTCGAGCAGCCGACCTACCAGAGGGTCCGCAGTCGTCGTGTCCACCCGGCTGAGTTTACGGGCGTTTCGCCCCCGGGAGGGCCTGACCACCCGAAACCGATGCCGAGCCGTGCCGTTCCGTGACGTGAACGTACTCCTGAGCCACCGGAGAGCCCGCCGGCGTGGGGCTCGGGGAGTCAGGAAGGTGGGAGCCCGCCTTCGCGGGCGGGCTCCCACCCGGGCCGGTCACGTTTCCGGCCCCTGAGGCGTCAGGGGGACATCGGGGATGACGCCTCCGCATAGCGGCGCCGGGGGATCCGGCCGGCCAGCCGGGCGGCCCGCCCCGCCTCCACCGCCGACCGCATCGCCGACGCCATGAGCTCCGGCCGCTGCGCCCGGGTGACCGCCGTGGCCAGCAGGACCGCGTCGCACCCCAGCTCCATCGCCTGAGCGGCGTCGCTGGCCGTGCCGATGCCCGCGTCCAGGATCACCGGGACCCCGGCGGCCTCCACGATCAGCTCGATGCTGTGCGGGTTGCGGATCCCCAGCCCCGAGCCGATCGGCGAGCCGAGCGGCATCACCGCCGCGCAGCCTACCTGCTCCAGCCGCCTGGCCAGCGCGGGATCGTCGCCGATGTACGGCAGCACCACGAAACCCTCCGCCACCAGCCGCTCCGCCGCGTCGAACGTCTCGATCGGATCCGGCAGCAGCGTCCGCTCGTCGGCGATGACCTCCAGCTTGAGCCAGTTGGTCTCCAGCGCCTCACGGGCCAGCCGCGCCGTCAGCACCGCGTCGCCCGCGGTGTAACAGCCGGCCGTGTTCGGCAGCACCTTGATGCCGCGCTTGCGCAGCACGTCCAGCACGGACCCGCGGGCATGCGGGTCCAGCCGGCGCATCGCCACCGTGGTCAGCTCCGTGCCCGACGCCTCCAGAGCCTGGTCAAGGACCTCCAGCGACGGGGCGCCGCCGGTGCCCATGATCAGCCGGGAAGAGAACTTCTCGCCGGCGATGACCAGGTCATCCACCTTGGACCGCCGTCAGCACCTCGACCCGGTCGCTGTCGCGCAGCGGCGTCGTCTCCCACGCGCTGCGGGTGACCACCTCGTCGTTCACGGCCACCGCCACTCCGGTGGGGGATTCGGTCAGAGTCAGTACGGCCTGCGCCACCGTCATGTTCTCCGCCACTTCACGGGCCGCGCCGTTGATCAGCACCTTCATGGAACCTCCCGAAATCTCGCCGGTGAGCACAGTGTCGCGAGGTCGTTCTCCTCGCCCTCCAGAATCGCGACGGTGAGCGGCGTCAGCAGCACGCCGCCGCGATAGTGGCCGGTGGCGAGCACCAGCCCTGGAGTTCCGTCCGGTCCGATGACCGGCAGGTTGTCCGGAGTGCCGGGCCGCAGTCCCGCGACCACGTCGGCCACCTCCAGCTCCGTGACGCCGGGCACCAGCTCCCTGGCGTCACGCAGCAGCTCGTAAACCCCGCCCGCGGTGACCCTGGTGTCGAACCCCAGCTCCTCCTGGGTGGCCCCCACCACCAGCTCCCCGTCACCCCGGGGCACCAGGTAGACGGGGTTGCCGTGCACCGTCCCGCGCACGCACCGGCCCAGCAGCGGCTGGGGCGAGCGCAGGCGCATGATCTGCCCCTTCACCGGCCGTACGGGCACCTCGGCCAGCTCCCCGCTCCACGCCCCCGCCGCCAGCACCACCCGCTCCGCGAGCAGCACCTCGGGCACGTCGGGGGCGGAGTCGTTCACCGCCGGGCCTTGAGAGACCGCAGCAACGCCGGACATCGCCGGGACCCCGCGGGCGGAGTCGCCGGTCACCGTCGGGACCCCGCGGGCGGAGTTGCCGGTCAGTCCCGGGCCCTCGGAGGCCGGGGGAGCTCCGGCCATCGCCGAAACCCGGCTGGCTGGCCGGACGTCAGGCAGCCCGTCCCGTCCCGTCTCTGGGGGAGCGAGGCGTACACCTGTCACCCGCCCGCCGTCACGCAGCAGCTCGGTCACGCGGGCGCGCAGCACCGGGACGCCGAGCCGCTCCAGCGCGGCGAGGAGCGCCGCGGTCACGCGGCGCGGGTTCACCCAGGCATCGGTACGAGCCAGCAGCCCGCCGCTGACGGAGGGCGCCAGCATGGGCTCCAGCCGGCGGCACTCGCGCCCCGTCAGCCGTTCGACCGGCAGCCCCAGCTTCTCCATGAACCGGGCCTGCTGGTCGAGCAGCGCCATGTCATCCGGCCCGAACGCCACGTCGAGCGTCCCGTCGTCCCGCAGATCCAGCCCGGCCCGCGCGGCCATCAGCCACTCACCGCCGGGCTCCTCGCCGCCGCCCCCGAGCCCGCCCTCGGTCCCGTGGGCTGTACCGCCCATCCCTGAACCGGTAGCGGGAACGGCAGAGCCGGTGCCCCCGGTTCCGGCGACACCTTCACCGGTTCCCGTGGGAGAAGCGGCCCCGTGAGCTGTGCTCTCCTCGGTTCTGGCAGGAGAGGCGGACGCGGTGGTCTCGGAGCCGGTGAGGCCGGCGTCGGCGG
The DNA here is from genome assembly GCF_040675175.1 of Nonomuraea sp. NPDC049649. NCBI lineage: Bacteria > Bacillati > Actinomycetota > Actinomycetes > Streptosporangiales > Streptosporangiaceae > Nonomuraea > Nonomuraea sp. NPDC049649. The sequence continues at coordinate 12,974 of NZ_JBFAOH010000047.1, read as the reverse complement.
CCAGGGCGGCGGCGAAGGCGGGCCAGCGGCGCAGGGAGGCGACGCCGAGCCGGAGCAGGGGCTCCTCGGTGTAGACGACCTCGCTGATCGGCGCCAGCATGCCCGCCGCCGCGTACGAGGCGCCATGAGCGGGGGAGGGGTCCACCACCACGACCTGGCGCCCGCGCCTGGCCAGCCGCCAGGCGATCGACAGGCCGACGACCCCGCCTCCGACGACCACTTCCATGTCCGCTCCCTTCGCCGGCATGATCCGGATCAGGTGTCTTGCGGTCGAAGACCCGATGAAGCCTTCCTCTCAGCCCGGTGACGGCCGGACTCCCGCGCGTCGTGCACCCCCACCATACGACCTTCCGCAAACGTCACCCCATTAGGGATATATCCGAAACGCCGGGACAACCCGGAATTGGGCCTCGGGACGACCCCGCGGGCGGCCCCCGTTATGGTCATTCACGTGAATCATGTCGTGGTGGTGGGAGCCGGGCTGGCCGGTGTGCGGAGCGTCGAGGCGCTGCGCGCACGCGGGTTCGGCGGCAAGATCACGCTCATCGGGCAGGAGCGGCACCGGCCCTACGACCGGCCGCCCCTGTCGAAGGCGGTGCTGATGGGCGAGACCGACTCCAGCTTCGTCGGCTCCGACCTGGCCGCGCTGGAGACGGACTTCCGCCCGGGCGTCACCGCCACGGCGCTGCGCGCGGGCGCCGTGGAGACGACCGAGGGCGAGCTGGGCTACGACGGGCTGGTCATCGCCAGCGGCGCCGACCCGATCAGGCTCCCCGGCGACGGGCCGCAGCACGTGCTGCGCACCCTCGACGACGCGCTGGAGCTGCGCGCCCTGCTGGTGCCCGGCGCCCGGGTGGCGATCATCGGCGCGGGCTGGATCGGCGCCGAGGTGGCCACCGCCGCCCGCCGCAAGGGCTGCGCGGTGACGGTGATCGAGGCCGGGCCCGCTCCGCTCACCCAGGCGGTCGGCGCCGAGCTGGGCGCCCGCACCCTGCCCTGGTACGAGGGCATCGACCTGCGCCTGGACACCATGGTCAGCTCGGTCGACGAGGGCGGCGTGACCCTGGTCGGCGGCGGAACCGTGGCCGCGGACGTGGTGGTGACCGGCATCGGCGTCCGCCCGGCCGTCGAGTGGCTGGCCGACGCCGACCTCGACCTGCACAACGGCGTCGTCACCGACGAGCACCTGCGCACCTCCCTGCCGAACGTGGTCGCCGTGGGCGACTGCGCCGCCTGGTGGTCGCGCCGCTACGGCAGGCGGCTGCGGGTCGAGCACTGGGACACCGCGCTGGGCGCGCCCGAGGTCGCCGCCGCGACCCTGCTGGGCGAGGAGGCGGTGTACGACCCCGTCCCGTACTTCTGGTCCGAGCAGTTCGGCCACATGGTCCAGTACGCCGGCCACCACCCGGCAGGGGAGCGGGTGATCTACCGGGGCGAGGCGACCGGCAAGTGGTCCGCCCTCTGGCTCGCCGCCGACGGCACCCTGGCCGCGGTCATGGCCGTCGACCGGCCGCGCGACCTCGTACAGGGAAGGCGGATCATCGAAGCAGGTCACCGGCTGGACGAGGAACGCCTGGTAGATCCGGACGTACCCCTACGGGATTGTGTTGTTTGAGCAAGCGCGGCATGTGGTAGTTGTGGTTTCGTGACGCTTTCTGTTGCACAGATCGACAGGGAGACCGATGCCCTCGTCGACGAGTGGCTCACCCTCCCCGAAGTGGCCGAGCGCATGGGTCTCACGATCGGCCGCGCCAAGCAACTCCTCAAGGACCACAAGCTCTTGGGCGTGCGCCGGGGCAGCGGCGGGCCACAGGTGCCCGCCGTGTTCCTCGACGGACGCGATGTCATGAAGGGCCTGCCCGGCACGCTCACCGTCCTGCAAGACGCGGGTTACAACGACGTCGAGGCGCTGCGCTGGCTCTTCACTCCCGACGACTCGCTGCCGGGCTCGCCCGTCGAGGCGATCAAGGCAGGTCGTCACACCGAGGTCAAACGACGTGCCCAAGCCCTCGCTTTCTGACGCCCGCCTCTACCTCTGCACCGACGGCCGGCGCGACCGGGGCGACCTCGCCGAGTTCCTCGACGCGGTGCTCGCCGGCGGCGTCGACATCGTCCAGCTCCGCGAGAAGGGGCTGGAGGCGCGCGAGGAGCTGCGGCTCCTGGAGGTGTTCCGCGAGGCCTGCGACCGCCACGGCAAGCTGCTGGCGGTCAACGACCGCGCCGACATCGCCTACGCCGCCCGGCCCGACGTGCTCCACCTGGGGCAGGGCGACCTTCCCGTGCCGGTCGCGCGGGAGATGCTGGGCGACGACATCCTGATCGGCCGCTCCACCCACGCCGCCGAGGAGGCCTCCGCGGCGGCGGCGGAGGAGGGCGTCGACTACTTCGTCTGCGGCCCGATCTGGCCCACGCCGACCAAGCCCGGCCGTCCCGCGCCCGGCCCGCCGCTGCTGCGCCACGCGGCGTCGCTGCGCACGGACCGGCCGTGGTTCGGCATCGGCGGCATCGACCTGGCCAACCTCGACGAGGTCATGTCGTACGGGGTCACGCGGGTGGTCGTGGTACGAGCGATCACCGAGGCCGAGGACCCGGGCGCCGCGGCGGCGGAGTTCGCCAAGCGCCTGGCCCCCGGCTGACCCCGGCCGCAGGGCCCGCCGGGGCTGATCGGCGTCAGGTCCGGCGGGAGGTGGCCGCCACGGCCAGTTCGGACAGGGCCGTGCGCGCCTCCGCCGTGACCGGCGCCTCCCGCAGCGAGGCGAGGGCCTCACCGAGATAGTCGGCGATCATGTCCTCGCACTCCCGGAGCGCCCCCGTACCCTCGATGATGTCGCGCAGGGCGGTGACGCCGCCGCTGTCGAGGTCGGGGTCGCCGAGCAGGCGCCGCACGGTCGCCGCGTCCGACGGCGAGGCGGCGGCGAGCGTGCGCGCCACGAGCATGGTCCGCTTGCCCTCACGCAGGTCGTCACCGGCCGGCTTGCCGGTCGCCGCCGGGTCGCCGAACACGCCGAGGATGTCGTCGCGTAGCTGGAAGGCGATGCCCACCCGGGTGCCGAAGCCGGTGCAGAGCTCGTCCACCCACGGCTCCAGACCGCCCGCCGCCAGCACCAGCCCCAGCCGGAGCGGGTGCTCGACCGAGTACTTGCCGCTCTTGTAGAGGGCGACCCGCAGCGCCGAGTCGAAGGTGTTCTCGCCGTTGGCCTGCTCCAGCAGGTCGAGATACTGGCCGCACATCAGCTCGGTGCGCATGTGGTCGTGCACCGGCTGCGCCGCGGCCAGCGCCTTCGGGGGCAGCCCGCTGGTGCGCCACATCTCGCCCGACCAGATCAGCAGCAGGTTGCCCAGCAGGATCGCGGCGCCCTCGCCGAACTGCTCGGCCGACCCGTGCCAGGCCGACTTCTCGTGCAGGGACTGGAAGCGGCGGTGCGCGGCCGGCATCCCCCGGCGCAGGTCGCTCTTGTCCATCACGTCGTCGTGCACCAGCGCGCTGGCCTGCAGCAGCTCGAGCGAGGCCGCGGCGGTGAGCACCGAGGGCTCGTCGCCGCCGCCGGCCGCCCGCCAGCCCCAGTAGCAGAAGGCGGGACGCAGCCGCTTCCCCCCGGCCAGCAGGTCCTCCGCCGCGGCGCGGAGCGGCTGGAAGTCGGGTTCGCCATCGGAGGGGAGGCGCCGATCGACGAACTCCCTGAGGCGCCGGTCCACCTGGGTGCGCAGGTCGTCCATTCTCGCGGCGTCAATGGTCATGCCTTGAGACTAGTGGTCCGCGCCGAAAACGCCATCGACCAGGTTCGGTCCGGTAGCGGAGGGGGCTGAGGGTACCCTTGGGGCATGGCGCTTGGTCAACCCTCCATCATGCCCGACCGTGTCCCCACCGTCCGCGAGCTCCTCGCCTCCGGGGGCCGGTCGTTCTCCTTCGAGTTCTTCCCGCCGAAGACCGACGAGGGCGAGCGGCAGCTGTGGAAGGCGATCAGGGAGCTGGAGTCGCTCAGGCCGACGTTCGTCTCCGTCACCTACGGTGCCGGGGGCTCGACCCGTGACCGCACGGTCGACATCGTCGAACGAGTGGCCCGTAACACCACGCTGACGCCCGTCGCCCACTTCACCGCGGTCGACCACTCGGTGCGCGAGCTGCGCCACCTGATCGGCCGGTTCGCCGACGCGGGCGTGCGCAACATCCTCGCCGTGCGGGGCGACCCTCCCGGCGACGTGACCGGCGAGTGGGTGCCGCACCCCGAGGGCGTCATGTACGCGGAAGACCTGGTCAGGCTGATCCGCCAGTCCGGCGACTTCTGCGTGGGCGTGGCCGCGTTCCCGTACAAGCACCCGCGCTCACCGTCGATCGAGTCCGACACGAAGTACTTCGTGCAGAAGTGCCGTGCCGGAGCCGACTACGCGATCACCCAGATGTTCTTCCGCGCCGAGGACTATCTGCGGCTGCGCGACCGGGTGGCGGCCGAGGGCTGCGACACCCCGATCATCCCGTGCATCATGCCCGTCACCAAGATGAGCACGATCGCCCGATCGGAGCAGCTGTCCGGGGCGCCGTTCCCGCCCGAGGTGGCCGCCCGGTTCGAGAAGGTCGCCCACGACCCGGCCGCGGTGCGCGAGCTCGGCATCGAGCACGGCGCCGAGCTGTGCCAGCGGCTGCTCGACGAGGGCGCGCCCGGCATCCACTTCATCACCTTCAACCGGTCGAGCGCCTCCCGCGAGGTGTTCCAGCGGCTCCAGCCGGCGTCGGCGCTGTCGGCCTGACGCGCTCGCGCGGCGGGTGTTGACTGGACGTGTGATCGCAGATTTCTGGTTCGACCCGTCCTGCCCGTACACCTGGGTGACCTCGCGCTGGCTCCTGAAGGTCACCGAGGTCCGCCCGGTCGAGGTGCGCTGGCACGTGCTCAGCCTGTCGGTGCTCAACGAGGGCCGCGACGACGACCCCGAGGGCGACCCGGAGGGCTACCTCTGGGTGCCGGTCCGGATCGCGGCCGTCGTGGCGGACCGCTACGGCCAGGAGGCGCTGGGCCGCTTCTACACCGCGCTGTGGACCACCGGCGGCGGCGAGCAGCACTGGATCGGCGACCCGGCCACGGCGCTGACCGCCGCCGGGCTGCCCGCCGATCTGGCGGAGGCGGGGTCGACCGACGAGCACGACCACCTGGTGCGGGCCTCCCACGCCGAGGCCATGTCGCTCATGGGCGGCGAGTCCGGCACCCCCGTGATCGCGGTCACCGGCGCCGGCCCCGAGCCGGTGGTGTTCTTCGGCCCGGTCATCTCGCAGGTGCCGGACGGCGAGCAGGCCGGGCGGCTGTGGGACGGCACGCTCCTGGTCGCCGGCACCCCGCACTTCCACGAGCTCAAGGGCCCGAGCCGCGAGAAGCCCCGCACCCCATGACCTACGAGCCGACGCTCCCGCCGGAGCATGTGGAGCGCATCCGCCGCCGGCACGAGCGGGCGCGGCCGTCGAGGGCGAGTTCGGCCTGGTCGTCTTCGATCCGCCGTTCCGCTGGTTCGCCCCCTGGGGAGGGCCACGGCCGATGCGGGTTACGTCACGCTGAGGACGTTCTTCCGAGAGGTGCGGGGTCGTCTGCGGCCGGGTGCTGATGTCGGGTGACCTGTCGTACGTGCGACGGCCGATCGGGGGAGCCACCCGCTCGCAGGGGGACCGAGCGGGTGGCGTTGGGGATGGGTGTGCGGAAGGTAAAGGGTGAATCACCATCCGTAACGGTGATGCCCTCTGTAATGGCCCGCAAAACCTCAGGTCATGAGGGGGTCAGCGGGAGGCGCCGGCCGACGATCGCGTACTCCTCGTAGCCGCCGGGGAAGACGAAGCGGCTCAGCAGGTCCATGAAGCCCATGGCGGAGTAGAGGTGGCGGGCGACCGTGGGGCGGTCGTGGGTCGAGAGGACGGCCGTGCGCTCCGGCCGGCCCGCGCAGAGGGTGTTGATCATGGCGCGGCCGATGCCTTTGCGCTGGTGGTCGGGGTGCACGTGGATCTCGGCCAGCTCGAAGGCGTACCCCAGCCAGGCGTCGGCCGCGTCGGCGCCGGCCCGGTCGGCCAGCGCCCGGTAGACGACGTCGTGCCACCACTGGCCGGGGGCGCCGCGGAAGCCGTAGGCGAAGCCGACGATCCGCGGACCCCCGGGTGCGTCGCGCCACTCCGCGAAGTAGCACTGGAACTTGGGGTAGGTCCCGTGGTTGCGCATGATCGCGCTGCGGCCGGGGATCTGGTCCGCGGGCGGGCGCATGGCCGCGGTGTAGATGTCCATCACCGTGTCCAGCCGTTCGGCGAACTCGGCCGGTCCCGCGCCGCGAAACTCGATCACCCTCGCACCTTGATCTCTCTCATTCGACGTCCACGGGCGTGCCTCCGGTGATCCGGACCAGTTCGTCGAATGTGGTCGGGAACACCGTATGCGGGTGGCCGCCGGCCGCCCACACCACCTCGTGCTTCTGCAGCCAGTTGTCCACCAGCGTGCGGACCGGCGCCGGATGCCCCACGGGGGCGACCCCGCCGATCGGCTGCCCGGTCGCCTCCCTCACGAACTCCGGCGTGGCCCGCCGTACCTTCGACACCCCCGCCGTGCGGGCGATGAGCTTCACGTCCACCCGGTGCGCGCCGCTGGTCAGGACCAGCAGCGGCGCCCCGTCCGCTTCGAAGATCAGGCTGTTGGCGATGGCGCCGATCTCACAATCGAGCTGGGCGGCCGCCGAGGCCGCGGTGGGCGCCTTCTCCGGCAGGACCACGATCTCTCCGGTCGCGCCGAGGCTCCGGAGCGCCTTCTCCACTCGTACCGCATTGGCGGGCAACTTCTCGGGCATGCGGACACTCTAAACAGAATGACCGCCGCGTTACCTTGTTGAGTGGTGGTGTACGTTCCCTTGACTCGCTTGTTACCTCAAAAGGGGTGATGTCGGTGCGGACTCGACGGCTTCCCGCGGTGGTCGCCCTGCTGACCGCCGCGACGGTCGCGCTGACCGGCTGCAGAGCCACCTCCGCCGAGGCGGAGCCGCCGATCACCCCCGCCGCCGCGGGCGTGCTCGCCGAGCCGCCCCCGGCCGTGGTCGCGCCCGGCGGCAGGCTGAAGCTCGGCGCCAAGGGCAAGGCCGTCGTCTGGATGCAGAAGCGGCTGCGCGAGCTCGGCTACCGGCCCGGCAAGATCGACGGGCAGTACGGCGGCGTCACGCTCGCCGCCGTCTGGGCGTTCCAGAAGGTCAACGGCATCAAACCGACCAGCACCATCGGCAAGGCCACCTGGCGCGCGCTGGAGCGGCCCCGCGAGCCCAAGGTCCTCGCCCCGAAGGGCGGCCGGACCCGCGCCGAGGTCAACCTGACCACCCAGATCATGACCATGTACGTGGACGGCGAGCTGAAACTGATCAGCCACATGTCGTCCGGCAGCGGCATCCCCTACTGCGAGACCACCGTGTGGCAGGGCAAGAAGCAGCGCTTCTGCGGCTCGGCCACGACGCCGACCGGCTCGTACCGGACCACCTGGCGGCGCGACGGCTGGCACACCTCCTACCTCGGCCGGCTCTACAACCCGATCTTCTTCAACGGCGGCATCGCCCTGCACGGCGCGCTGTCGGTGCCGCTCCACCCGGCCTCCCACGGCTGCGTGCGGCTGCCGATGAACGTCGCCCAGGAGCTGCCCGGCCTGCTGGGCACCGGAGTCCCGGTCCACGTGCGGGGCAAGTTCCGGGCGGCCTAACGTCCGCGTAACCGATTCCGGTGACGGGGGCGTTAGCACCGGCTTGGTGGACTCCGCCTGCCGCTTCCGGGACGGTCCCGGGGCGGCAGGGGGAGTCTCATGCTGTCCGCACTGGCCGCACCCGTCAGCGCGCCCGCCCGCAGGCCCCGTCACGGGCTGCTGCTGGCGCCCGCCCACCTGGTGACCGACGATCCCGTCACCGTGTACCGGCTGGTCGTCGTCGTGGGGTCGCTGGCCGCCGCGGGGGCGTTCCCGCTCATGCTGCGGCGGCTGGCGGTCGGCGCGCGGGCGGCGCTGGCGCCGGCGTTCGCGGCGGGGGCCGCGCCGTCGCTGCTGCTGTTCTCGGGGCTGGCCCTGGCCGACGCGGTGCTGCCCACCCTGCTGCTCGGCTGGCTGCTGGCGGTGCACGAGCTGGCGCGGCGCGGCTCGGTGCGCGCGGGCCTGGCCGCGGGGGCGCTCGCCGGGTACGCGGTCTCCGTGCACCTGCGCGGCACCGTGGTCCTGGCCGTGACGCTGGCCGTCGTCGCGGGGCTGCTGGCGGGACGCCGTCTGCCCCGCCGGGCCGGGATCGCCGCGCTCGGCGCCGCCGGGGTGCTATCGGCCGCCGGGCAGGCGCTCAACACGGCCCTGGCCGCCGGGCTCTACCCCCGCGGCCACCGGGACCTGAGCGGCCTGGCGTTCGACCGGTTCCTCAGCCTGGACGGGCAGGCGTGGGCGCTGGCGGGCGCCGCCGGGCAGCTCTGGTACCTGATCGTCGGCACCTGGGGGCTGGCCGGGATCGGCATGGCCGCCGCCGGGGCGATCTCCGTGCGCCAAGGGCCGTTCGCCCTGCGGGTGGCCGCGGGCACGCTGCTGGCCACCACGCTCGGCATCGCCTACGCGTCCTCGGCCGCGCTGCCGGACGAGCACCGGGCGGGCAACTACGCCTACGGGCGCTACCTCGCCTGCCTGGCCGTCGTCTGGCTGCTGGCGGGCCTGGTCGTGCTGGTGCGCGGCCGCCGCGCCGCCGTGCTCGGATGCGCCGCCGCCTCCGCGGGGCTCGCCGCCGCCTGCCTGCCCCGCTTCCGAGCCGCGGCGGTGGCGGCCGTGACGGCGGCGATCCACCTGGCCTTCGCCGCCCACCTGGCGCCGGCAGCACCTCCGGGAGGCGACGGGCTGCCGGCGCCCGTGGCCGGTGGGACGGTGGCCGTGGACGAGCGGGTGGCGTGGCGGATCAGGGTGACGCTCGCCCACAAGGTCTGGTGGACGGCCCTGGAGCGCTACGACGGCACCCGCCAGGGGCCGCCGGTCGTCTGCACCGCGATCGTGCCGCCCGAGGCCGGGCCGCCTCCGCCCGGCTGGACCGTCACCGGGAACGGCAGGTTCTGGACGGCCTGGACGGCGGCCTCCTGCCGGTGAGGCGCCGGTTCTCCGGGGGAAAGGAGTCGGAGGAGGTGCGGCACATGAGCGACCTGACCCTGACCACCGAGCGGGAACGCCCGTTCGACCCGCCCGACACGTACGCGGAGCTGCGCGAACGCGGCCCCGTACACCGGATGCGCTACGCCGACGGCCACGAGGGCTGGCTCGTCACCGGCTACGCGGCGGCCCGCACGGTGCTGGACGATCCGCGCTTCAGCAACCGTCCCGAGCTGTCCCACCCGCCCTTCGCCGCGCGCGCCAGGCTCGCCGAGGAGGTGCGGAGAGAGCGGTTCGCCGTCCCGCCCGGGTTCTTCCTGCGCACCGACCCGCCCGAGCACACCCGCTACCGCAGGCTGCTCGCCGGGCAGTTCACCGTACGCAGGATGAAACAGCTCGAAGCCCGCATCCTGGAGATCACCGAGGAACGCCTCGACCTGATGGAGGCGGCGGGCAGGCCGGCCGACCTGGTCGACGCCTTCGCGCTGCCCATCCCCTCCCTGGTCATCTGCGAACTGCTCGGCGTCCCGTACGAGGAAAGAGCCGCGTTCCAGGAGGACACCAAGATCATGGTCAGCCTGGGGGTGGAGGCCGAGGAGGCGCTCGCCGCCATCGGCCGCGTCCTCACCTACCTCCAGGGGCTCATCGGCCGCAAACGCGAACACCCCGCGGACGACCTGCTCAGCGGCCTCATCACGGGCGGCGAACTTACCGGCGACGAGCTCACCGGCGTCGCCTTCCTGCTGCTGATAGCCGGGCACGAGACCACCGCCAACATGCTCGGCCTCGGCACCTACGCGCTCCTCGCCGACCCCGCCCAGCTCGCCGCGCTGCGCGAGGACCCGTCGCTGATCGACAACGCCGTCGAGGAACTGCTGCGGCACCTCAGCATCGTCCACGTCGGGCCGGTCAGGTCCGCGCTGGAGGACGTCGAGATCGAGGGCCACCTCATCAGGAAGGGCGAGGCGGTCACCCTGCACCTGCCGGTGATCAACCGCGACCTGTCGCGCTTCCCCGGCGGCGACCGGCTCGACATCACCCGGCCCGCGTCCGGCCACCTCGCCTTCGGCCATGGCGTCCACCAGTGCCTCGGCCAGCAGCTCGCCCGCTCGGAGATGCGCGTCGGGTTCGCCTCCCTGCTGCGCCGCCTCCCCGGCCTGCGGCTCGCCGTGCCGGCCGACGAGGTGCCGCTCCGGACCGACATGGCAATCTACGGAGTGCACCGGCTGCCCGTCACCTGGTAGGCATGTCCCATGAAGATAGAAGCCGACACGACGGTGTGCATCGGCGCGGGGATGTGCGCGCTCACCGTGCCCGAGGTGTTCGACCAGAACGAGGAGGACGGGATCGTCGTGCTCCTCCAGTCCGAACCGCCGGCCGAGATGGAGGAGGCGGTGCGGCGGGCCGTGAAGCTCTGTCCTTCGGGCGCGCTGAAAGCCGTCTGAAGGAGCCGCAGCTCGCTGAAGGGCTGCTCGCGCTGTTACAGCGCGAGCGGCTGTCTTCGTTGTCTGCGTACGAATCGTGCGGGATCGGCCGAAGCCCGGGCCGCAGGGGAGTGGCGGCGCCTCCGCGGGACCGCCGGAGCCTGGGTCGTAGGGGCGCCTGCGCGGGACCGGCCGGATCTGCTGACGTCGGCGGCGACCGCTGATCAGCCGGACTGGTCGGCGAGTTCGCGGTTCACCCGCGCGGCCACCTTGTGGGCTCGCCAGCCGATCACGCCCAGCCCGGTCATGAAGATCGCGGCCTGTGCCAGGACCACCGCCCCCTGGACGATCTCCGAAAGCCCGAAGGCGAACTCGGCCGCGATCGAGACCCCCAGCACCCCGGCCATGACAAGCACCAGCCTGCGCATCGGGGCCTTCGCCCAGGCGTGCGCCGCGTCCCAGGCCTCGCGTGAGGCGAGCGTCTCCTTCGTGCGCAGCCCGGCCATCCCGTTGCGGCTGTCGAAGGCGCCGGTCTCGTCATAGAAGGGGACGAAGGCGAGCAGCAGCAGCGTGGGCAGGGTCAGAATCGAGGTGATCAGGATAGGCCCCATGGCCGCCATGCTAACGATGATCCCCGTTTGTGCCGCTTTCGGTCCTTAGTGGGGCCATCCTCGCCTCCCTCCGTTCCTCTGTCCGTGCGTCCCGTTTCATCCGCTTCTGGTGCCGCATGTTCCGGTCTTCGCCGGCCCGCCTCCGCGCGTCGTATCCCGAGTCCGTACGTCCCTGTGCGCGCCTCCCGCGTGCCCGCGTACCCCCACGTGTCCCCGCGTTCTCGTATCCGCGTGTCCGTACGTCGCTGTGTCCTCGCTTCCGGTTTCACCCGTCCCCGAGTCGCTGCTCGCGGACCCGGAAGGCAGACCTGCTGGATCGGCGACGGCGGCCTCCTCCTGTGATCAATGTCACCGCTTGAGCCCCGGGAGGAACGCGTGCGCGAGTCGCATGCCCCGCTGCCGGACCGGTCCTCATCCGTAAGGGCGGGGTGTCTTTGTGGTCATAGTCATCGAACCTGTGTTCGTGGATGAGGTTGACACCGAGCGTGGTCGAAATTATGTTCGACCATGTGACGTGAGGCTCGCGGCTCACGTCGGAAGGACCTGGTCGCGGGCCACGCGCTTCCCCCAGCGCCGACCCGCGATCAGGGTCCGAGGGCGAAGGGCGCGTCCTCGTCGTCGGCGGAGACGAGCGGGCGCGTCCTGGCCGGACGGGGAGAGGGGAAGCTCCTCGTCCGGCCTGCCCGGCGGAAATGTCAGTGGGGTCTGCGATCGTTGACCTCAACGGCGGACACGCCGGGAGTCGCCCACGACTCTAGGAGGCGAGGAAGATGGCACCACGGCCCAGAGACACGCCCGGGCCCCGGCTATCACCCGCGGTTCGGGCACACCTGGCCGACTCACGCTCCTGCCTGGCGGAGGCCGCGACGGCTCGCGCACCGGCATCGCGCTACGTGTCGGCCCACCTGGCCGCCCTGCGCGCCGCCGCGGCGATCCTGGCCGCCCGCCCGCAGCCCACCCAGGGCCGGAGACGCAGGCTGCGCAGCGCGTGGGAGCTGCTGCCCGAGACCGAACCCTCGCTCTCGGAGTGGGCGGCCTACTTCGCCGCCAGCGCCGCCAAACGCGCCTCCGCCGAAGCCGGGCTGGTCCGCCACATAAGCGCCGCCGACGCGGACGAGCTCCTGGCAGAGGCCGAGACCTTCGTCTGCGAAGTCGAGAACATCCTGGGGGTCCCTTCCCAGCCCCAGCTCCCCGCAGACGTCCCTTTGGCGGGCTGACCTCCCATCCGCCGCCACCTGAGACGTGATCGCCCCAGTTCAGAGCGGCCTCGACTCCGCACTCCGGCACTCCCCACAACCGGAGTTTCCGCTGGGCCAACCAGCGAAGGTGGGGGTTCCGCGACCGGCCCAGGTGGGGGTTTCTGCGGCCAGTTTTCGGTGGGGGTTCCGCGACCGGCCCGCGTAGGCGTTCCGCGGCCAGCCCAGGTGGGCTTCCGGTTTTGCGGCCGGTCTGTTCAGTCGGGGTTCCGGCTTCACGTCGTTGCTCAGACGTGGTTCCACCTTCCCGCCGACCAGTCCAGGTGGGGTCGATCACGGCCGATCAGTTCGGGTCGGGTTCTGTCTTCACCGCCCGCCAGCTCAGATGGGTTCCGGCTTCTGCGCCGGCCAGCTCAGATGGGTTCCGGCTTCTGCGCCGGCCACTCCAGGTGAGGTTCCCGCCGCTAGACCGCCCGACCGTAGGGGATTTCCGCACTCCACAGGGCTTGGGGCCAGCGCCGCCCGGACGCTGCGCCGACTTACGCCGCCGCCGTTGTCGACGACGCGTGAATACTGACCCCCAGGCGACGGCCGAAATCTGACCCCCCTTGCAGTTCACTCTGGAGGGTGATCAAGGTGGAGGACTGG